>DXHA01000094.1 GCA_019113675.1 Candidatus Yaniella excrementigallinarum | reverse complement strand
GCCGAGATTCGATTAGTGGTGAACACGCCAGCGGCGTCAAACCGCGGTCCATTATTAACCACAAGGGCAACATCGAGTCCGCCGGAGTCTTTTAGGCCGGCAGCAACTCCACTGGCTGTAAACCCTGCTGGTTGTGTAATACTCACGGGGCCACCCCTTGGGTTGTTAGTCCGGTTTCTTCGGGGAAACCAAGTGCAATATTCATCGATTGCACAGCCCCTCCGGCGGTGCCCTTGGTTAAGTTATCGACGGCGGCAACAACGATGACCCGCCCAGCTGATTCATCCACGGCCAGCTGCATCGCAACGTGATTGGAACCTAATACGGATTTAGTGGACGGCCACTGACCTTCAGGCAGCACATGGATAAACTGCTCGTCGGCATAGGCCTCTTCCCATGCAGCACGAATTTCGGGAATAGATACGCCTGGTTTCAATTTTGCGGTAGCGGTGGTCAGAATGCCACGTGGCATTGGCGCCAACGTCGGGGTGAAAGATACGCTAACGTCTTCGCCAGCTGCCCACGACAGCCCCTGTATGATTTCTGGTGTGTGACGGTGCATTCCACCAACACCGTAGGGGCTCATACTGCCCATGGATTCAGAGCCCAATAGATGCGGTTTCAAAGATTTACCGGCGCCTGACGTTCCTGAGGCAGCTACAATGACGACGTCGTCCGCCTGTAACACTCCGGCGCTGAACCCAGGCGCAAGTCCCAGCAAGGACCCCGTGGGATAGCAACCTGGCACGGCAATACGTTTGGCACCGACAAGTTGTTCGCGTCGTCCGGATAATTCTGGTAAACCATACGGCCAGGTACCGGCATGTGATGAACCATAAAATTTTTCCCACATCGGAGTGGATTCCAAACGATGGTCGGCCCCGGCATCAATGACTAATGTCTCGTCAGAAAGCTCAGCGGCAATTTCAGCTGATGCTCCGTGTGGCAGAGCCAAAAAGACGACGTCATGGTCCTGCAAGACATCAACTTCGGTGGGTTCAAGCACCCGGTCGGCCAAGCTATGCAGATGGGGCTGGAGCCCGCCAAGTTTTTGCCCGGCATTAGAGTGGGCGGTGATTGCGCCAATGGACACTTCCGGGTGCGAGGCCAATAACCGAAGAACCTCGCCACCGGCATACCCACTGGCGCCTGAAACAGCTACGCGAAAAGTCATGGACCCAGCCTATCACTAAAATATGCAGTATGTGTAATAATTATGCAGTTTGGTGGATCTAGCGGGATTTGCCTGCCGGAATGTAGCGTGGCACTATGACTCAAACTCCTGTTGAACTTCCAGAAAATATGTATGCCTCCGTAGTTTCCCAAGCTGGAGGTCCAGAAAATTTTCAGTGGCGTGAGGTCCCGGTACCAACGCCTGGTCATGGCCAAGTCCTGGTCGAAACGGCCGCTGCCGGGTTGAATTTTATCGAAACCTATCAGCGCTCGGGCCTATATAGTGTTGAATACCCCTTTATTCCCGGTAGCGAGGCCTCTGGCACCGTTGTCGCTCTGGGCGAAGGGGTGGAAAGTGTTGCCGTAGGCGACCGTGTAGCTACCGCTTCGGGTATAGCCAGTTATGCTGAGTTTTTTATTGCTCCTGCCGATAAACTGCTGCCCGTTCCGGACACTATTGATCTAGTTGAAGCCGCAGCCATTCCTCTGCAAGGCATGACTGCTCATTACTTGTGCCGTTCTACGTATAAAGTCTCTGCAGGAGATACCGTGTTTCTCACCGCTGGCGCCGGTGGTGTTGGTCAACTGTTGACCCAGATGTGTAAGAACCTAGGCGCCACCGTTTATACCGTGGTTTCCACTGAGGCTAAACGTAAAATCGCGTTGGATGCCGGGGCCGATGAAGTATTTGACTACGATAATTTCGGTGAAAAATTACGCGATGTAACGCAGGGTGTTGGGGTCGATGTGGCCTACGATGCCGTTGGAGCAGATACTTTTGACACCTCGCTGGCATCAGTGCGAACCCGCGGGATGATTGTGTTATTTGGCGCAGCCTCTGGACCAGTACCACCATTTGACTTACAGCGTCTGAACGCTGCCGGGGCTTTATTTACCACTCGCCCTAGTTTGGCGCACTATACCCTTACTGGGGATGAGGTATCCTGGCGTGCTGGCGAAATATTCGGTTGGTTGGCCGAGGGTGCGGTACAGCTCAGCGTCAATCAGCGTTTTGCTCTAGCTGATGCTGCTGACGCCCACCGCGCCTTAGAATCTCGTGCCACTACCGGCAAGACGGTACTTATTCCATAACCCTGGTGCCCTCTAAAACAATGCCACCACGGAAGTACCGATCATACCGACGACGACAAGCAACGCGACCACCGTGGTGGCAGCCTGTTTGCGTCGTCGGCGTCCCCGGTCGCTAGGGTGCTCCGGTACCGGATCGTGCAGTTCCCAAGGTTGTCTCACCGAAGGACCGCTCCAAACTCTGCTTCAGCCGCCGAGATGGCCGCCAGACGAGCCTGCGAAGCTTCGTCGGCGGTCAAGGTACGGTCCGGTGCACGGAAGCGTAGATTAAATGCTAGCGATTTCTTCCCCTCAGCAATACCTTGACCGGCATAAACGTCAAAGAGCCCGATATGTTCGAGCAGTGCTCCGGCGGCTTTCTGCAAGGTATGTTGCACCGACGATGCGGCAATGTCGTTGTCAACTACTAGGGCAACGTCCTGATATGTTGCGGGGTAAGCCGCCACCGGTGTGGCTTCGACTACCGAAGGAGCAGCCGCGACCAAAGCATCCAGGTCTAGTTCCAAAGCTGCCGTACGCTGTGGCAAATCCAAGTCTTCGAGCAGTTTCGGTAACAATTCTCCTGCGTAGCCAATTATCTGGTCCTCCAGCACTAGTTCAGCAGTACGGCCCGGATGAAATGCTTGATGGCTGCCCTGTCGGACTTCCAGTTCAGCACCTACGACATCGGCCATATCCAGCGCGATTCCGATGGGATCCTGCCAGTCAAACATACGTGGGGTATGACCCGGACCGGGTTGAGAAACATGTCCGGCAAAGACTGCGGCAAGTCGATGGGGCTGGGCTGGTATGCCGGTTTCGATATCTGCCAGCACCGTCGCGGATGGTCGAATACCCAACGGCGGAATCTGCGGCGATCCGATTCGTTCGCCGGGCAAAAATACCAATCCGGATTCAAATAACGCCACATCACGGAATCCTCGTGAAACGTTGCGATGCAAAGTTTCCAGCAGTCCCGGCAGGATCGTGGTGCGCAGCCAACCAAACTCGGCGGAAATAGGATTAGCTAGTTTTACCATAGATTGTGTTGCTGCGGTGTGTTCATCAACGGATCCAAAGAGCTTATTGCGCTGTTCAGACACAAACGGATAGGAAAGGGTTTCAACCAACCCTGCCCCAGCCAAAGCGTTAGAAACTTGACGACGTAGCCGTTGAGCAGCTGTCAGCCCCCGGCCAGGCGGTGGGACCGGCAGGGTTGATGGGATATGCGAGTATCCAATCAGTCGTGCCACTTCTTCGACCAGGTCTTCCGGGATGGCCAAATCGGTACGCCACGAAGGAGGGATGACTACAAAGATCGTCGTCCCATCGGTGTCATCACGCTGCTGGGATACATGAGCGCCTAGTTCGACGAGCACCTGGTTGATCTGGTCTTCGGTGTAGTCATGCCCAATCAGATTACTGGGGTAATCCGCCCGCAGCCTGATCGTGGGGCTAGCCGGTTGCTCCCCCACATCGGTGACCCCGGCATCTATGGTGCCGCCGGCGTATTCTGCCAGCAGCTCGGCTACACGTTGAGCCGCCTTATCGGCAATTGCCCAATCTACACCGCGAGCATTGCGTTTTGAGGCTTCAGAAGGCAGCCGATGACGGCGCTGGGACCGCGAAATAGATACCGGATCAAAGTTTGCGGCTTCAATTAAAATTTCCGTGGTGGCCTCACCGACCTCGGTGGCTAGCCCTCCCATGACCCCAGCCAGC
Organism: Candidatus Yaniella excrementigallinarum; assembly: GCA_019113675.1. GTDB lineage: Bacteria > Actinomycetota > Actinomycetes > Actinomycetales > Micrococcaceae > Yaniella > Yaniella excrementigallinarum. Next base: position 25,248 of record DXHA01000094.1, on the reverse strand, counting down.
CCAATGGGCCCTGAATCATCAGTGATCAGGAGGTCTTCTGGATGCAGGGTGCGGGTTTTTCCGTCTAATGTTTCTAGCGTTTCGTCGGCATATGCACGACGAACGACAATATCGCCGTGCAATTTTTCCGCGTCATAGCAGTGTAACGGCTGACCAAGCTCCAACATCACGTAATTGGTAATATCCACAGCCAAACTGACCGGACGAATCCCAGCTAAACGCAGCCGAGCGCTCATCCACAACGGCGTTTTAGCCTGCGGGTTAATGTCGTATACTCGACGGGCGATAAACCGTGTGGCTCCTGAATTGCCGTGAATAGGTGCAGTATCTTCGATGCGGACAGGCCAACCTTCAGAATTGGCTGCCGGTGGCTCAATAGCTTCTGCTGGATCACTGAAGACTGTCCCGGTGGCATGACTGTATTCGCGGGCCACGCCGCGCATGGACAAGACATAACCACGATCCGGGGTGACGTTGATTTCAGCCGCTTCATCGTCCAGATGTAGCAGACTAAGAACATTGGTACCTGGTTCTGGATCTAGGCCCCATTCAGACAGTACGACGATGCCGTCATGACCAGCGCCAAGACCTAACTCTGCTTCTGAAGCAATCATACCGGCTGAGGTGTGCCCGTAGGTTTTTCTGGCTGCGATGTGAAAGTTGCCGGGGAGTATTGCCCCGGGCAACGTCACGATAACTTTGTCACCGACTTTGAAGTTGTGTGCCCCGCACACCACGCCTTGAACCCCTGACGGGTCAATACCATCGCCTTGGAGCACTTGTGTTTGTCCGTCCGGCACTACTTGTACCTGGCACCAATTGATAGTTTTGCCATTTGAGTGCTCTTCTGGCGTTTTTTCTAAAACTTTGCCTACTACGATTGGACCGGTGAGCTCAAAGCGATGAACGTCTTCCTCTTCCAGCCCGACTTTGACCAAATCCGCCATGAGACTTTCGGCGGTGGCTTCTGCTGGTAGTTGCGTGTACTGGCGCAACCAAGATAATGGGATACGCATGCTGTGATTAAATCTCCATTCCAAATTGCGTCGAAAAGCGCACGTCGCCTTCAATCATGTCGTGCATATCGGTTACTCCATTACGGAACATCAGCGTGCGTTCCACACCCATGCCGAAAGCAAAACCGGAATACACATCCGGATCGATGCCAGCGGCCCTCAGCACCTGCGGGTGTACCATCCCGCAACCGCCCCATTCAACCCATTGCGGGCCGCCTTTAGCGTTCGGATACCATACGTCAAGCTCAGCCGATGGTTCCGTAAAGGGGAAGAAGTTTGGACGTAACCGGATGGCAGCATCGGCACCAAACATGGAGGTCGCAAAATATTCTAAGGTGCCGCGCAGATCAGCCATGGTCAGTCCCTTATCAACAGCTAGGCCCTCCAACTGGTGGAATACTGGCGTGTGGGTAGCGTCCAGCTCATCGGTGCGGAAAGTTTTTCCGGGCACCAAAATATATGTGGGCGCACCGCGTTCTAACATGGCGCGAATCTGAACTGGCGAGGTGTGAGTTCGCAAGACAAGGTGGGAATCAGCCGGCTCTACAAAGAACGTGTCTTGCATTTCCCGAGCGGGATGATCCGGCTCAAAATTCAGTGCATCAAAGTTATACCATTCGGATTCTACTTCCGGACCCTCAGCGATTTCCCAGCCCATGCCAACAAAAATATCGGCTGCCCGTTCTTGCAATAGCTCGAGTGGGTGGCGAGCGCCATGCCGACGACGGCGTACTGCGGCTGTCACGTCGACTGTTTCTTCGACCAGCATGCGAGCTTCATGCTCTGCTTGCAGTTGGGTTTCACGAGATGCCAGCGCTTTGTTTATTTTGCCGCGGGCTTGCCCCATGCGCTTGCCCGCATCGGCTTTTTGACTTTTATCTAATCTTCCGATCATCCGGTTAGCCAAGGTCAGCGGAGCATTGTCACCGGTATGAGCAATTCGTGCCGCTTTGAGTTCGTCCAGATTCTCGGCTGCCTCAAATGCCGCTAGAGCTGCTTCAACAGCTTGAGTAACGGCCGCTTCGTCGGCCGGTGAAACCTCCGGTGGGAGGTTTGAAGTATCCGTCATAGGAAGTACACGCCTTTAGTTATCAAACCAAGTGTTCACGAGCTGAGGTCAAATGCATGTTTTGACCTCGTCTAGTCTAAGACGTGTAGTCAACCTGCCGGAACTATTGCCGCTGTACTACGTGTCGGCCAGCCCGTCCGTCGTCAATGACGCCGCCTTTTCTCAATAATTCCACTGAAGTTTCACGCATTGCTACTTTGCGAACCTTGCCTGTTACCGTGGTAGGGAATTCTTCGACTATATGGACATAGCGTGGGATCTTAAACTTAGCTAATGCCCCGATGGCAAAATCACGCAGGTCCTGAGCTGTCAGCCTTGACGCACCCTGACGCAATTGGATCCAGGCCATAAGCTCTTCTCCATAACGATCATCCGGCACACCAACGACTTGGGCATCCAAAATATCCGGGTGGGTGTAAAGAAACTCTTCAATTTCGCGCGGGTAAATGTTCTCACCGCCACGAATAACCATATCTTTCATCCGGCCTGTGACCTGCACATAGCCGTTTTCATCCATCTGAGCGATGTCTCCGGTTCGCATCCACCCATCAGCACCAAGCACTTCATCTGTCTTATCTTGCTGATTCCAATACCCCATCATCACCAAGTACCCCTTGGTGCACAACTCACCAGCGGTATTAACCGGTAACGTTTCACCGGTCTCAGGATCGATTATTTTAATCTCAGCGTGCGGGCTGGGGCGCCCCACCGTTGATACTCGTAGTTGTAAATCATCATCGGGTCGGGTTTGCATCGATACGGGAGAGGTTTCGGTCATGCCATAGCAGATGGTAACTTCATCCATATTCATGGTGCTAATGACCTTACGCATGACTTCATCTGGGCAGGGAGACCCGGCCATAATGCCGGTACGCAAACTGGAGAGGTCGAATTCATCTAGATTCTCCAGCGCCAGTTCGGCAATAAACATTGTCGGTACCCCATACAAAGCCGTACACCGATGTTGCTCAACGGCTACCAGTGTTTTCTCCGGATTAAAGCTGGGCGCTGGAATAATCATCGCTGCACCATGAGTAGTTGCGGCGAGATTGCCCATGACCATGCCAAAGCAATGGTAGTACGGTACCGGAATGCAGATCCGATCCTGGTCGGTATAACGATTAATTTCTCCGACGAAAAACCCGTTATTGAGGATATTGCGATGCGATAACGTCGCCCCTTTAGGAAAACCTGTAGTACCAGATGTGTACTGTATATTGACAGCATCTGTGTTTGTCATGGTCGCCTGCAGTGCATCAAGCGCAGCGTCATCAGCGTCTACATCAAATACTTGGTCCCATGATTCGGAGTTCATAATTATTATCCGGTCAAGCGACCCTAACTCCTCTTGGGCGCGTTGAATCATTCGCGGATAATTTGCAGTGGGCACTTCTTCAGAAGCAATTATGGTGGTAATACCAGCCTGTTCCAGCACGTAGTTCAGCTCGTGCTGCCGGTAGGCCGGATTAATATTAACCATGATCGCGCCCAACTCCGCGGTGGCGTATTGGACCATCGTCCACTCCCACCGGTTCAACGCCCAGATGCCTACTCGTTCTCCTGTGATGACACCGGCGCGATGCAAGCCCGTAGCCAGATTGCGCACATCCCTATAAAACTGCTGATAACTCCACTGTCGGTTCGCATGGACATCTACCAACGCAAGATTGTCTGGATATCTCGCTGCGATTTTGGCCAGGTTGGCCGGGATTGTGTCCTCAATGAGATCGGCATCTGTGGGTCCCTGCGCATAGGAGTATTTCAGCTGTGTTGTCATAACCATCTTCCTCGGAGACTATTGTGCTCGACCTTCAATGTAGCAAAATGTGAATTACATCACCAAGTGAACTAGTCGGCCAACTATTTCGGGGCAGCATAAATAGCTTCAATCGCCATCTGTGGCAGCATCTGTTTCAAATACATTTGAAAACTACTGGTCTGCTGACGCTTTGCCAGCCCCCTGAAAGAATGCCCTGTTGAGTTAATCAGACCAAACAAAGCATGCGCTCGAACCAGTAGCTGTTCATCAGTTTCATCTGGATGAACAGGCTGTATTCCACGAATCCAAATATCGATATACTCCCGTTGCGTTCGCCGGATCTGTCGCTGCCTACGAGGCTCAACGGCCGCCAAATCTCGGTCCTGCACCCGAATAACCTCCGGGGAACTCAAAGCAAATTCGGTTTGCAGATTCACTAGTTTCCACAACCGTTGATACGTGTCGGAACATTCCTGCTCAATGGCTTTACCAGAATCCAGCAAACCTTGACCCGCTTGACCTATTAGCTCGCCGAGCATGTCTTGCTTGGATGCAAAATGTCGATAAATCGCCTGACCTGTTACCCCAACTTCTGCACCGATTTCATCGAGCGAGACCGCAGCAAAGCCTCGCTCAGAAAACAAGCGCCCTGCTGCTGTCAGCAGTTGTTCTCGACGTTTTTCTTTTTCAAGCTGACGCTGGGTTTTGGCCCCACGGTTGTGCTGTGTCACTGCAGTACTAGACAAATGCGATCTCCATCACTAGTCTGAATTTCAGTTATTGACCATAAACTGAAATTTTTAGCGCGTCCATTCCGTCAGGAGAATAATGCAACAGCTGTTAACACAGGTTGATGCCAACTCCGAGCAATACCAAATAAACTCTACCCACCATGGCTACCTGCGCCAACAGCTGCGCGACCGCTTAGCTCAAGTGGCAAGAGGCGGCTCGGAGCGTGCACGTCAACGGCACCTAGATCGCGGTCGCCTACTCCCCCGCGAGCGGATACGACGTCTCCTGGATCCAGGATCGCCGTTTTTAGAGATTGGCGCGCTTGCAGCATTTGCCATGTATGACGACGATGCTCCCGCTGCGGGATTGATTGCCGGAATCGGACTCGTTGAAGGCCGCTATGTCATGATCGTGTGCAATGATTCAACGGTCAAGGGCGGGACGTATTACCCCATGACGGTGAAAAAACACTTACGCGCTCAAGAAATCGCATTAGAAAACCATCTCCCGTGCTTATATCTCGTCGATTCCGGGGGCGCTTTTTTGCCTCGACAAGATGAAGTATTTCCTGACCGGGAGCATTTTGGTCGGATCTTTTATAACCAAGCGCAGTTGTCATCCCGCGGTATCCCACAGATTTCCGCTGTGCTGGGTTCCTCCACGGCCGGTGGCGCCTATGTTCCAGCCATGAGTGATGAATCGGTCATTGTACGTAATCAAGGCACTATATTTTTAGGTGGTCCCCCGCTGGTTAAAGCTGCTACCGGAGAAGTCGTGACCTCCGAAGAACTTGGTGGCGCCGAAGTGCATACGTCGATTTCTGGAGTAGCCGACCACATCGCAGAAAATGACGACCACGCTCTGGCGATCGTGCGTAACATTGTTGCAACGCTACCCCCAACGCCTCAACGCATCTGGACGAAACTTGACGCTATAGCACCAGCATATGATCCAGCCGGCATAGCCGGAGTAGTTCCCAAAGACCAACATACGTCCTTCGATGTACGAGAAATTATTTCCCGAACGATTGACGCCGGGAGCTTCCATGAGTTCAAAGAAAACTATGGCACGACCCTGGTAACCGGGTTTGCTCGCATTGACGGGCATCCTGTAGGCATTATCGCCAATAACGGCATCCTGTTTTCAGAAGCCTCACTTAAGGGTGCGCACTTCGTCGAGCTAGCTGATCAACGTGGCATCCCGTTGCTCTTTTTACAAAATATCGCTGGGTTTATGGTTGGCAAGGATTATGAGGCTGGTGGCATTGCCAAAAATGGGGCCAAAATGGTCACGGCAGTGTCAACCACTCGTGTTCCCAAGATAACCGTAGTCATCGGTGGCTCCTTCGGCGCCGGCAACTATTCCATGTGCGGTCGAGCCTATTCGCCCAGGTTCCTCTTTATGTGGCCTAACGCCCGTATCTCGGTTATGGGACCGGAGCAAGCAGCCGGAGTGCTAGCGACCGTCAAACGCGATCAATACGAAGCCGCTGGCCAAACGTGGTCAGACGAGGAAGAAGCCGAATTCAAACGACCCATTGTCGAACAATACCAGGCCCAGGCAGATGCCTACTATTCGACGGCAAGGCTGTGGGATGACGGCATCATCGAGCCTGAAGATACCCGTCGCATTGTCGGCATGGCTTTGGATGTTTGTTCCCGTGTACCAATGGATAGCCCACAATTTGGCCTTTTCCGGATGTGATAAAAATGCACCTGTTTTCTAAAGTCCTGATCGCCAACCGCGGCGAAATAGCGCTTCGGATAGCAAAAGCCCTCCATAAACTCGGGATCCGATCTGTGGCTATATATTCAGATGCCGATCAAGATGCAGCCCATGTGCGTTTTGCTGATCAAGCTGTTCGACTCGGAGAAACATCGGCCGAATCCTATTTGAGCCCACAAGCCGTGATTCAGGCCGCAGTCGATACAGGCGCCCAGGCAATCCACCCCGGATACGGCTTCATTTCAGAAAACGTTGAACTAGCACGTTCCTGTCAGCAAGCCGGCATTACATTCATTGGCCCAAATGCGCATGCCTTGGAAGTCATGGGCGATAAAATCCGTTCGAAAAACCATGTAGGCGACGCCGGGGTCCCACTGGTCGATGGCGTTTCTGAACCCAACCTATCCGATGATGAGCTGATCAAAGCAACCCAGGACATGACATTCCCGATGCTCATCAAGCCGTCCGCCGGTGGTGGCGGCAAAGGTATGCATGTGGTGGAATCCCATAATAATCTTGCCGGGCAACTTGAAACTGCTCGCAGAATAGCCAAGGCCGCCTTTGGTGATGATAATCTGCTCGTTGAACAGCTAGTCCGCTCACCACGGCATATTGAAGTACAGGTCTTGGCTGATACTCATGGCAACGTGGTTCATCTTGGTGAACGTGAATGTTCACTGCAGCGCAGGCACCAGAAGATCATTGAAGAAGCCCCTTCCGTATTGCTCAGTGATCAAACTCGACAACGCATTGGTCAGGCAGCCGTAGATACTGCCCGATCGGTTAACTACGTTGGGGCTGGGACCGTCGAATTTTTGGTGTCTGACGCCGAACCAGAAAACTTTTACTTTATGGAGATGAATACGCGGCTCCAGGTTGAACACCCAGTAACCGAGGAGATCACCGGCATTGATCTCGTTGAAGAACAGATCCGGATCGCGGCCGGGGCTAAGTTATCACTACGTCAAGATGAAGTAACCACCGTCGGACATGCTGTTGAGGCTCGCGTCTATGCCGAAAACCCTATCAATGATTTTATGCCGTCCACCGGCACCGTATTGCACGTATCTGAACCTACAGGCGCTGGTATTCGGGTCGATTCCGGGCTGCGTTCCGGTGCAATAATTGGCACTGACTTTGACCCAATGATCGCCAAAGTCATTGCTAGCGGACCAGATCGGTCTCAGGCATTAGCACGTTTGGATCAAGCACTTCAAGAGATGACCATTCTAGGCGTCAATACCAATCTGGAATATCTGCAACACCTCATCACAGACCCCGATGTGGCAGCCGGACACATTGATACCACCTTGGTTGAGGCTCGCTTGCCCGAAATGGTATTCCAAGCTCCCCACGAAAAACATGCCCAGATGGCCGCTTGGTTTATGCATCAACAAACCAAAATGCCCTCATCTGCGTGGAACCAAGACGGTTTTCGTCTTGCCGAAGCAGGTGCGGTATCGTATCGAGTCCATAGTCTAGACGAAAGCCTAAATCACTTCGACGTTGATTTGGATCCCAATGCGCAGTTATTGGCTACTGAATCGGCAGATAAATATATATATCAAGATGCTTCCGGTGCAGAAACCGTGACCATCGTCGCCGAACCACCGAGTTCAGAAGGCACCCGTGTCTGGTTAGCAACAAATGAATACACCGGCATGCTGGTTGTCTTGGGGCACAAAGCCCAGGTCTTGTATGATCTAGCAACTCTAGAAGCTGAAGAACGCGGAGTCGACCCGCAGGTTCGTGCACCGCTGCCAGGTACCGTTACAGCACTTCATGTGCCCGATGGTAGTTATGTCCGCGTCGGCGAGCCCGTAGTGACCATCGAAGCAATGAAGATGGAACACCAATTAAAAGCCCCGATAGAGGGCACCGTGACCATCCATGTCATCCAGAGTCAGCCCGTGAGTCTTGACCAAAACATTCTGACAGTCACTGGTGAAGCAACCGACAAGACCGAGTAAGACCGCCTCGGCGAAAGAAGGAAGAATTATGTCACACGAACACGTGCTCGACGAAGAACAACTTGCCCTGGTGGAAGCGGTACGCGAGTTTTCTCAAGAAGTCGTCGCTCCAGTTTCTGCCAAACACGACAAAGAAAAATCTTTCCCTTACCAAATTGTCTCCCAAATGGGCGAAATGGGTCTATTTGGCCTACCCATACCCGAAGAGTACGGTGGCCAAGGTGGCGATTATTTTACCTTATGTCTAGCCCTTGAAGAATTGGGCAAAGTCGACCAGTCGGTAGCTATTACTTTAGAAGCCGGAGTGTCACTTGGCATGATGCCAATTTTGAAGTACGGGACTGAACAGCAGAAACAACAGTGGTTACCTGCGCTTGCTGATGCAGAGCATCTGGCGGGATTCGGATTGACAGAACCCGGGGCAGGCTCTGATGCCGGTGGGACTCAAACCCGGGCAAGGCTGGCAGACGGTACCTGGACTATTAATGGCAATAAAGAATTCATTACCAACTCAGGCACCGACATCACATCAATGGTAACCGTGACCGCACTTACCGGTGACGACGAAATTTCTACAATTATTGTGCCATCCGGCACCCCGGGATTCACTGCTGAACCAGCTTACGACAAGGTTGGTTGGAAGGCGTCCGATACCCACCCGTTAACGCTGAACGATGTAGAAGTACCCGAAGAAAACCTGCTGGGCGAACGCGGCCGGGGCTTTGCCAATTTTTTGGGCATTCTAGATGAGGGCCGTGTTGCAATTGCAGCCTTGGCAACTGGTGCGGCACAAGGATGTGTAGACGAGTGTGTAACCTACGCAAAGACGCGCAAAACTTTTGGCCGCCCCATCGGGGATAATCAAGGCGTATCATTCAAAATTGCGCGCATGCAATCGCGTGCGTATGCTGCACGTTCGGCCTACTACACTGCAGCGCAACGAATCGTAGCGGGGCTGCCGTACAAGACCGAAGCCGCCATAGCTAAACTGATTGGATCCGAAGCAGCAATGGACAATGCTCGCGATGCCACCCAGATTTTTGGTGGCTATGGTTTCATGAATGAGACGCTGGTGGCCCGGCACTATCGCGACTCTAAGATTTTAGAAATTGGTGAAGGCACCACCGAAGTCCAGTTAATGCTCATTGCTCGTTCACTAGGGTTTTAGGAGTACCATGACAGCCACCTCAAAAATCATCCAGCAGCGCGGATTATATTATGACGAAATCGAGGTTGGTGCTATCTACCGGCACGCCCCCGGTAGAACCGTGACGGAAGCCGATAACGTCAGCTTCTCGACTCTGACCATGAACACCCAGTCTTTACATTTAGATGCTCATTGGTCAGCCCAACAAGAGTTTGGCCAGCCGCTGGTAAATTCAATGTTTACATTATCCACCATTGTCGGAGCCTCCGTGGCACAACTAACTCAGGGGACAATCGTGGCCAACCTTGGCTTTGAGAAGGTCAACTTTCCCAAGCCGCTCTATCATGGCGACACGTTATATTCGGAAACAGAAATTATGGACAAGCGACTGTCGTCGTCACGTCCCGGACAAGGCGTCATCACCTTCCGTCACATCGGACGCAACCAACATGGCGATATCGTGGCCGAATGCATCCGGGCCACGATGTTATGGGAATCTGAAGACAAACACCGCAAGGCAACAGCATGAACACGTTTAATTTGGGGCCTGCAATTCTGTTTGTCCCCGCCGATCGTCCGGAGCGATATGCAAAGGCTTATGAGCGTTCAGATGCAATTATCATTGATTTGGAAGATGCGGTAGCGCCAGATGATCGGCCTGCGGCTCGTCGCGCTCTAGCAGCACACCTGACGGCCATGGATGACGCCACCACCGCAAAAACAATTGTCCGGGTCAATCCGTTCAATGATCCCGATTTTTCGGAAGACGTCAAGCTGTTAAACACTACATCGGTAGCTTACGTCATGGTACCGAAGTCAGAAAGTCCTGCTGCCTTTGACCAAATCTCCGCTGCTCTGCCGGGTGTTGAGCTCATTGCACTGTGTGAAACCGCTGCGGGAGTAGCTCAGGCAGTCAGTATCGCACAGCATCCAGCGGTAGCCGGTTTGATGTGGGGTTCAGAAGACTTGATGGTGTCCACTGGAGGGACGTCATCGCGCTTTGCTGATGCTACGTATCGCGATGTACCACGTTTTGCACGCGCTCAAGTGCTACTGGCTGCCGCAGCAGCAGGCAAGGCTAGCATCGATACGATTCACACCGACCTATCACCTACCCAGCAATTCATAGCCGAAGCTGAAGATGCCGTCGCCACCGGATGGACTGCTAAAGCGTGTATCCACCCGGCACAAGTCCAAGTGATTCGTAAGGCCTATACACCTACCGACACCGAAGTCGAATACGCTGAGGCGTTACTTCGTGAGGTGCCACACCACGCAGGAGTCTTTCAGTTCCGTGGCTCGATGGTTGATAGCCCGCTAATTGCGCATGCACGAAACGTACTGGACCGCGCAGCTAAGCTCAAAGACACTAAACCCTAACTGGCCTATCTGGGTTCATCGGTATATGTCAGTTGCTCTAAAATGGCATCCAAAATAGGGCGATCCGCAGGGATCCATTCAAGCGCATGAATATCGCGTGCGTTCAGTGCTGCCCAATGCAACTGATCATGTTCCGTCAGTGGTGCGACTTTGCCCTTGGTCACGACCGCGGTATAAACATGCATGTGCATCCCATTATCGAGCAGCCAGCCACGTTCATCCGGTGCGTGGACCAGACCCAAGATATCGATGTCTACGCCAAGTTCTTCGTAGATTTCGCGGATTAAACCATCACTATTTGACTCGCCGGCTTCAACCTTGCCGCCAGGAAATTCCCAGTAGCCAGCTAGGGACTTGGGCGCTTTACGACGCGCAGCCAACATTTTGCTTGGTTGTGTTGAATCATCCAATATCGCTGCGCCCACGACAACACGACGGGACAAATTAGTTTGCATACTTATTAGCCTATCCGCTCGTGCCTGGCTGAACGCCTAAGACCGGCCAGGTTCATCAAGAGCATGTTTGATTTGAGAACGGGAATATTTGCCGTAATTTTTGGGTTCTATCCACTGATAGTTCAGATTTGAAATAATTGCTGACCGTCCCTAAGGTCGCCCTAGTTTACTTTTAAAATAATGTTGGAGGGATTTATGCAGTTCGGTATTTTCACTATCGGTGACGTTACTCCGGATCCGCACACTGGAAAAGCACCATCAGAACACCAGCGAATTAAAGACACCGTCAAGATTGCAAAGCACGCTGAACAGGCTGGTTTCGAAGTATTTGCAACCGGTCAGCATCACAACCCACCCTTTGTCGCACCCGGCAATCCGCCGGTTTTATTATCTCATATAGCTGCACAAACCCAGGATCTCGTCTTATCCACCGCCACCACGCTGATCACCACTATGGATCCAGTACGACTTGCAGAAGACTACGCATACCTGCAGCACTTATCAGATGGACGCATGGACCTTACGCTGGGCCGGGGCAATACCGGTCCCGTTTATCCCTGGTTTGGCAAAGATATCCGTCAGGGAATTGCACTGGCGGTAGAAAACTACAACTTGCTGCACCGCTTGTGGCGCGAAACAGAGGTCAACTGGGAAGGTCGCTTCCGCAGCCCATTACAGCAATTCACTGCGACACCGCGCCCGTTAGATGACGTGGCACCATTCGTCTGGCACGGTTCGATCCGGTCACCAGAAATTGCCGAACAAGCCGCCTATTATGGCGATGGCTTTTTCCATAACAATATTTTTTGGAACAAGGAGCACATCATTCAAATGGTTGAGCTCTATCGGAGGCGGTACGAGTACTATGGTCACGGCAAAGCCCATCAAGCGTATGTCGCATTGGGCGGTCAGGCATTTATGCGAGAAAGATCCCAAGACGCTTGGAATGAATTCCGACCATATTTCGACGATGCTCCAGTTTATGGTCACGGTCCATCAATGGAAGACTTCACCAAGATGACTCCCCTGACGGTGGGCTCACCTGAACAAGTCGTAGAGCGTACCCTTGAATTTCGAGATTGGGTGGGGGATTATCAGCGGCAGATGTTCTTAATAGACCACGCCGGACTACCCACTAAAACGGTATTAGAACAGCTTGATTTGTTTGGCGACAAAGTCCTGCCGGTGTTGCGCAAAGAGTTCGCTAAGGCACGTCCAGCTGATGTTCCGGCGGCACCGACCCATGACTTCCTCAAGCAACGTCAGGCTGCAGGTGATGCCCCTGTTGCTGGAGGTGGCGCAGAATCACAAGCATACCGTGATCGGCAGCGAGTCCAAGAAGCTAAGAGCAATTAGCTCTATTGCGAGACAGGTATACTAACGAACCGGGCGACATGAAAGATAACTATGGCAACAGCATTTGACTCAACTGACTCATTCACCCCGCACTCCCGGCACATTGCCGTTGTAGCGGCCGGCCTTAGCGACCCAAGCTCAACTTCTATGTTGGGAAACCAACTATCTGCGACGGTGGCTGAGGCACTTTCACAGCGTGGACATAAGGCTGAGGTGCACTATTTTGAATTGCGCGAAGTGGCAACCGATATTGCTGAGTCTATGGTCACGTTCACTCGTTCTGAGCGGTTGAACACGATGCTCAATGAGGTGCAACAGGCAGATGGGGTCATTGCTGTCACCCCGGTATTCAAAGCGTCCTATTCCGGGTTATTCAAGTCATTCTGGGATTTGATTGACAATGATGCTCTAACAGGGGTACCAATCCAATTAGGTGCCACCGGTGGCAGCCCACGGCACTCTCTAGTAATAGATACTGCTATGCGTCCATTATTCTCCTACCTTCGGATGCGTGTTATGCCAACGGGCGTTTATGCAGCGACTCAAGACTGGGGGGCCACAGAACAGACAGATTCAGTGCCTAACGAAGCGTATTTGAGCCAACGCATTATTCATGCTGGTGAAGAACTTGCTGATGTGGTCTCTCGGTTAGATCCTCGCCCACGTCAAACATCACCTAAACCTAAAGAATTGGAGGTGATCCCTTTTGAACAACTCCTCAACGGACCTCACCCATGAACAACTGTTACAGCCCCTGGGCCCAGCGTTCCGTGTTTATTTTGAAACTACAGCGCGGTTATTGGATCGGCTGGAAAAACGGCTGAAAGATCAACTTGGTCTAACACTTAGTGAATACAATATGTTGCTATTGCTCTCGGAAGCGCCTGACGCCAGGATGCGGATGGGCCAGTTGGCCAGTGCGATTGTATTTTCCCCATCGCGTCTGACTTACCAAGTCAAAGTACTATCTGAACGAGGACTAGTACGCAAGGTGAAATGTTCTGAAGATGGCCGCTCTTGGCAAGCCGAACTGACAGATGAAGGCCGGGCTGTGTTTCGGCGCGCATCGATTATTCATGCAAGAGGCGTCAAGCGTCTGTTTACTGATGCCGTCTCAGCAGATCAACTACTGATAATGCATCAGGTTTTTGGTCAGGTTGCCAACAACCTTGACGAGACGGCTGAAGACTAAGTCAACTGGCAGTGCCTAACACAATTTCGACGGTGTCAGCCCGCTGCGCTAGTAGTTCCTGATCAGCGATCAACGCGCGTAGTGTCGTGAGCATAAGCTTATGACCTACGGTATCTTTGGGGTCGGTGGGTGTAGCTACCAATGCCAGCTCCGGTCCGGCACCACCACCGGAAATCACTTGACCATCCTCAGTTTGTGTTGCGACACCGCGACCTGGAGCCAACGCAAGTTGGGCTAAACCAGGAACTAAATCGGTCAGCTCACCCAACTGATGAGCTATCTCAGTATCCTCATACGATGGGGTCCAGTTTTGCTGTTGTGCCAAGGCGTACACTTCAGGTCGACGGACCACATAGGTCAAGTACGCCCCGGGATCTATAACGACTAATTCATTGCCTTCATCGACAGCGCTCAAGCAAGCTCTGGGCATCCACACTGCTACAGGGCGTGCGCCTTTATGCCAGGCGGTCAGTTTCGGTATCGAAGTAAATACCGGTAGAGCTCCCCGCCCATCCGCAGACTCCAGTGAGACTAAGGCGACGTCGGCTTCCTTATCGGACTCAACCGTATATTCTTTGCCGTCGTTATCAACGTGAACCTGCTGGGTGGTTTCCGCCACCGTTGGGACCACAGCTGCGAAAACGCGAATCTTTGCCAAGACAGCAAATACGTCTTTTTCGTTGGCGTTTCCGTCAATCAGATCCTGACTAACTTTGCTCCAGGCTTCATCTTCTAAGCCGTCATCAGTGTCAAATGCGTGAAGCGGATTTGATGACCCATTTATACCAGTTCCCCCGAGGTCACGGCCTCGCCAAGTCTGTCCAGCAGAATCGGTAGGATGCCCAAATGCATCACGGTTTTGTCGCGCTAGATTACGATCAATCGCTGCCTGGATATGTCCTGGCAGCTGAGGTTTATCGGACATGAGAACTTATACGTCTTCCGCCGCGGTACCGGAAGCTACCTGTAATGCCTGCGGCAAAGTAAATTGTCCCGCGTAGAGGGCTTTGCCAATAATGGCACCTTCAATTCCATGATTGGCCATGGCCGCCAGTTGAGCAATGTCATCCAGTGTTGAAATACCGCCGGATGCAATAACAGGTTTGCCAGTTTGTGTTGCAATTTCCAATAACAAGTCAGTATTAGGCCCAGTTAGAGTTCCATCTTTTGTAATATCAGTAACTACATAACGGGCACAACCGGCTTGCTCTAGTTGGCTAAGCACCTCCCAGATATTACCGCTTTCTTCCACCCAGCCACGTGTGGCAAGTTTTTCGCCACGCACATCTAGTCCAACGGCAATTTTATCGCCATATTTATGGATAACTCTGGCGGTCCATTGCGGATCTTCTAGTGCAGCTGTACCCAAATTTACTCGGGTGGCGCCCATTTCAAGGGCTTCATCTAGCGACTCATCGTCACGTAAGCCACCTGATAGTTCAATTTTGATGCCTAGCTCTCGAGTGATACGGCGGATGATTTCTCGATTATTGCCGTGACCAAATGCGGCGTCCAGGTCCACCAAGTGGAGCCATTCTGCCCCGAGTTGTTGCCACCCGATTGCGGCTTCGAATGGGTCACCGTAGTTGGTAGCAGTGCCGTATTCGCCTTGGACCAGGCGAACAGCCTGGCCGTCTTGTACATCGACGGCTGGAAGTAGTGCTAATGGTGTGGTCATATTTCTCCGTAACTAATCTGCCCAAGGGACAGTAACAAAAGCAGCAATGATTGCCAGTGCGGCAAGGATAACGAAAGTGATGCGCACCCAGATAGGAGCTTTTTGGCGGTGCAAGGACCAGGAACCGCCGAGCAAGATCCCGCCAAGGGCCAGTAATAATGTTGACCACCAGGGCATTAGAGTGTTCCTAACCAGTTTTCGAGTAGTTGTAAGCCCGCCTGCCCGGATAGTTCAGGATGAAACTGTATGCCAGTCAACGGCCCATTTTCTACCGCAGCAATAAAGTCTCCACCATACTCTGCCCAGGAAACTTGTGGTGGATACATGCTCTGGATCGCTTGATCAAAGGCCCAGTCTAATACGGCATATGAATGGGAAAAATAGAAGCGCTGACCGGTTAGCCCAGCAAATATCAAACTAGTCTCGGCTGGCCGAACTGTGCTCCAGCCTATATGCGGGACTGTACTTGCCGGCAGCACTTCGACAGAGCCCGGCCATTCACCCATTCCCTCATGTATGCCAAATTCTACAGATCGTTCAAATAAGACCTGGTGACCTACGCAGACGCCCAAGACCGGCCGGCCACCGGCTACACGTTGGCCAACCCAGCGCAGTACGCTGAGCTGATCCATTGCCTGTTTACTTGCTCCGAACGCTCCACTACCGGGTAATACCATGCCGTCAGCTTTGACAAGTTCTTGGCCATTGGACGTGGTAATTACCTCAGCACCAAGGTAGTCCAACGCGTAAGCTAACGAGCCCACGTTGCCGATACCATAATCTGCAATGGCAATTACAGGCTTATGATGGACCACTACAGCGCACCTTTTGTGGAGGGGATACCTTCTACCCGTGGATCTTGTTCCACAGCTTGCCGTAACGCCCGCGCCAACGCCTTGAATTGTACTTCTACTATGTGGTGCGGATCGCGTCCGCGCAGTAAGTCAATGTGCACATTAATAGCGGCGTGGTAGCTGAAGGACTCGAATACGTGACGAGTCATGGCACCGGTGAAATGTCCACCGATCAAGTGATATATCTGAGCTTCTGTTTCACCTTCATGTATGAAGTAGGGTCGTCCTGACAGATCAACTGACGCTCGTGCCAAGGCCTCATCCATGGGTATGGTGGCCTCACCGTAACGGCGTATCCCTCGTTTCTCCCCCAGAGCTACTTTAAACACCTCGCCGAGGGTAATTGCTACGTCTTCAACGGTGTGATGAACGTCTATATGAGTGTCACCAGTGGCCTTGACCGACAGGTTCATCAACGAGTGACGAGCCAGCGCATCAAGCATATGGTCGTAAAAAGGCACACCCGTAGAAATATCGCCGCTACCAGTGCCATCAAGGTCGAGCTCAACGTACACATCGGATTCCGAAGTGGTTCGCTTCATCGATGCTTTTCTGCCAGAGATTAATTCAGCTGCCATAGAGGCTAGGTAACTCCTTATTCAGCGGGTTTTGGGTGCAACATCCCATTATAGTTCGCGATGGGTACGATGAGTTCATTCTAGGCACCAATTACTTCACGTAATGCGCTCAGAAAAGCTGTAGTTTCTTCGGCTGTACCGGCTGTGACGCGTAGGTGGTGTGGAATACCGACATCACGGATCAGTACACCACGGTCTAGGAGTCCTTGCCATACAGCATGGGCATCTTCAAACCAACCAAAGAATACGAAATTTGAATCCGATACGGCCGGTTTTAGGCCAAGCTGTTTAAGTTCTTTGACGATGCGATCCCGCTGGGTTCTTATTTCATCCACGGTTGCAAGGAGCATATCAACGTGGTCTAAGGCGGCGATTGCTGCGGCCTGCGTAATAGTAGAGAGGTGATATGGCAACCGTACGAGTCGTAGAGCATCAGTAACCTGCGGTGACGTTGCTAAGTATCCTAAGCGGGCGCCAGCTAACGCGAATGCCTTCGACATGGTGCGCGAAACAACGAGCCGCTCTCTGTCCGGCAGCAGGGTAAGTGCAGACTGCGTACCTTCACGTGAGAACTCCTCATATGCTTCATCGACAACCACTATGGCGTTAAATTCACTGCCGGCCTCGTATACACTTGCAACCACGTCCAGTCCCAGTGCAGTACCTGTAGGATTGTTCGGCGAACACAGAAAAACGATGTCGGGCTGGGTATCCTTCACTTGCTGTGCAGCTGATTCTGGGGTCAGTACGAAATCGTTAGCTCGATGACCGCCGACATATTCTGTATTGGTCCCGGCTGCTAATAGCGGATACATGGAATACGTTGGCGGAAAGCTCAGCATTTTACGACCCGGACCGCCGAAAGCTTGCAGGATCTGTTGCAGGACTTCATTTGAACCATTAGCTGCCCAAATGTGGTCCTGGGTCAGTTCATGCCCCAAATAGTTAGCTAAACGCTGGCGTAATTCCGTAAATTCTCGATCCGGATAGCGGTTCAGCGAGGCAGCGGCACCATGCACTGCCTGGCCAATAGCATCAACAACAGGTTGTGGCACCGGGTACGTGTTTTCGTTGGTATTGAGTAAGTGAGTTACCTCGAGCTGTGGGGCGCCATAGGGTGATTGTCCACGCAGATTGTCACGAAGTGGTAGAGCCTCAAGGGCTGCTTGTTGAGCTGGTTCCTGCTGTTTAGTCACGTCAACATCATAGCTGCGGGCTGCCTCACCCTGCACCGGGTGACGTTAAGCATTCATTCTGTAATTGGGATATATAGGGTCTGTCCAACTTCTAAGTCCGAAGAAGCAAGATCATTATATGCCAGGATTTGGTCAAAAATGACGCGCTGCTCGCGATCGCCAGACAAGCGCGCGGAGATGCCCCATAGGGTATCTCCTGGTTGAACAACGATCTGGTCGTAGTCTCCATTAGAATTTATTTCTTCTGCAGCAAGCGCAGACGACCATGGTTGCTGCGACAACAGTACAAAGACTAAAAAGCCGGTTAACATTGCACTAGCCAGACCAGCTACCACCAACTTGGCTCGGTGTCTAAACGGACTAGTTATGGCTGCAATGGTGGTGGTACCCATTGGAGGTCTCCTTCCGGTTTCCAAACAATGACGATGTACATTCATTGAAGCAACCAGGTAGGACACTATAAGGATTTAAGTGGCTGGTCTGGAGCTGGCCGACCGGAGAGGTAGCGGTTTTAGAAACAGACGACTCGTCAAGCCCTTGAGATACGCTGCATTCCATGTCCTCTCAGTTGATCATCGAGAGAACCGAAATAAGAAGCTGCGCTGAAGTTTCTTACTTGCAGTCTTCAGTGTATTCGTCGTCTCGAAGCCCGTTAAGTATTGGTAGCAAGCCGCTGAAGACTGCCCAGTACTTGATCAAGTGAGCCTGTGGCCCAAAAGTCTGGCATGGAGTTACGAAGAAAGCCCCCGTAACCGGCGGTTGCTAACCGGGAATCTAAGATAGCCACTACTCCTCGATCTGAAGAAGAGCGAATCAACCGTCCGGCGCCTTGTGCCAGACGAACTGCTGCATGATTGGCCGAGACTGCCATAAAACCATTCCCGCCACGTTGGCTAATGTAGCGAGACCGAGCCGAAGCCAATGGGTCGTCTGGTCGTGGAAACGGAATCCGATCGATAGTGACTAACCGTAGTGCATCGCCTGGCACATCAACGCCTTGCCACAAGGTGAGTGTCCCAAAAAGACACGCACTGGAATCTTGGGTAAATTCATCGATCAGCCCAGAAAGCGTAGACTCACCTTGGACTAAGATATTGAGATCATTTCCGAAACGGTGTCGCATTTCTTGTGCGGCTGCTTTTACCGCACTCCGTGACGAGAACAGACACAGTGCTCCCCCATTGGAGGCTTGCAATAGCCGTTCGAGCCGATCATGGCTCTGTACCGAAGGCTGCGGTCCAGGCCTCGGCAGGTCATCGGCTACATACAGAATGCCCTGTTTCGGATAATCGAACGGGCTACCAACGTCTAGGGTCTTAAACTTAGTGCCACCATTGAGGCTAAAACCTAGATCACCGATGATCGCATCGAATTTACCGCCGATTGTCAGTGTCGCTGACGTAAGGATCACGGTTGCTTCATTGAGTAACTTATCCCGGAATTTGCCCGCTATAGATAATGGAGCAGCATATAGCAGCGGTGCTGCATGGGGGTCGGCTTCAACCCACCCTTGGCCGGGCTCAAATTGAGATGGTCGCGTTGCCCAAATGACCATATCTCCGTTGGGTTGGCTTCCTGCCGAAATTAGCTGCTCGGTGGTTTCAAGAACCTCAGTTAATCGGTTTCTTATTAGTTGTCGATCCGGGTCCTCTGTATCGGTGGTTCCTGATTCTTTGACGTCACTTATCAATTGACGAGTTTGATCGCGCACCGTTTCTAGCGCATCGAGTTGGTGATCGCCAAGACCTTGAGCAAACCATCCAGTGGGAACTGGACTGAAGGCTGCTTCTAACGCTGCTGCCGCATCAGTAAGATCCGAAGAGACCACGGAAGCTTCTTGTCTGGCCTGTTTTGCAATGTTGCGAATTATTGGACCCGATAGGTGAGCGGTTACTGCTGAGGTGATTCGGTCTGTCAACTCATGTGCTTCATCGATAACTATCGCGTCAGTGGCTGGCATGATGTTGAGATCTTCAAACGCAGCTATAGCCAGCATTGCATGATTTGTTACGACAATGTCTGCTTCTGCCGCCGCTTCACGGGCGAGTTCTGAAAAACATTCGTCAGCAAATGGGCAGCGCGTCGGTCCAATGCACTCCCGGGCGGTAACCGAAACTTGCCGCCAGGCTTCGTCAGTGACCCCTGGCTTCAGATCATCCCGGTCACCAGTAGCCGTCTCTTCAGCCCAATTTCGCAACCGCATAACTTCTTCGCCCAGTTGCGATAAGGGTTGGCCTGAGACATCTGTGGAATCAAGTAGTCCATCGTCCTCGGGTGCCATCGCAGCACCGTGCAGTTTATGTTTGCATACATAATTTGCTCGGCCCTTAAGCAATGCCACGTCGACGGCACGTGGCAGCGTGGGTTCTAAACTCGCTAACATACGAGGAAGATCGCGATTAATAATTTGACTTTGTAGCGCAAGTGTAGCGGTGGCGATAACCACCGGCGCATCGCTGCCTAGCGCATGCTCTACCGCAGGAACTAAATAAGCCAAGGACTTGCCCGTTCCAGTGCCAGCTTGAACTAACAGGTGGGTGCCCGTCTCAAAGGCTTCTGTAACCTGCTCGGCCATCCGTTGTTGGCCTGTCCTAGTTTGGCCTCCGATGTCGTCGACGACCTCAGCCAGCCAAGCGCTAACTTGAGATTGCGTTTGACTGGCTGGTTTCGTATCTACCGGTCGCTTACCGGACATAACTTAGATAGCGGTCCTTATCCTCGGGGTACACAAGCACAGTCATCGCCGTGCCTTCAGGTTCGTATGTTTCAGCTAAAATTTCAGTTTCGTCAGAATGTAGTTGGTGGACCACATCACCATGCGTGTATGGGACTAATAGATCCATGTGCAGGCTTGGACGCGGTAGTGCTTGGGCGATTGCTTGTTGCAGCTCCTCGATCCCCTCACCTGTAGTTGCCGAACTGATTATAGCGTTTGGATAGCGTCGACGTAGACGGGCTAGCACCAACGGGTCTGCCAGATCAGCCTTATTGAATACTAACAGTTCGCGTACATCCTGGATCTCTGTCTCGGCAAACACCCGGTGAACTGCTTCGATCTGGGCTTCTGGTTCCGGGTGCGAAGCGTCAACTACGTGTACGATCAGATCTGCCTCGTCAACTTCTTCCAGCGTAGATCGGAATGCTTCAACTAGCTGTGTAGGCAGTTGACGCACAAAACCGACCGTATCGGTAAGTGTGTATGCAACGCCGTCTTCGGTTTCGGCAGCCCGTACAGTGGGATCCAAAGTAGCGAACAACGCATTTTCAACCAGCACACCGGCTTTGGTCAGCCGGTTGAGGACTGAAGACTTTCCTGCGTTGGTATAGCCGGCGATCGCTACGGACGGTACTTGGTTTCGACGCCTCCGTGCCCGCTTAGTCAGGCGGGCATTTTTCATATGTTTAATGTCCCGCCGCAGCTTAGACATACGATCACGAATACGGCGCCGGTCCAACTCAATCTTTGTTTCACCAGGACCGCGGGAACCAATTCCGGCACCACCGGCTGCCTGACCGCCAGCCTGACGGGACATGGATTCACCCCAACCACGCAACCGTGGTAGCAGGTATTCCAACTGGGCAAGCTCTACTTGAGCCTTACCTTCTTTGGATTGGGCATGCTGGGCGAAGATATCGAGTATCAATGCGGTTCTATCAATGACCTTTACCCCTACAACATCTTCGAGACCTCTACGCTGTGATGGGGCTAGCTCAGTATCAACAATTACCGTGTCAGCACCATGTTCATATACAACATCGGCTAATTGGCGTGCCTTTCCCCTACCCAAATAGGTGGCGGGGTCTGGGGCGTGGCGACGTTGGATAATACCGTCCAGTACTGTTGAGCCTGCGGTACTTGCTAACGCAGCCAATTCACGCAGCGAATGTTCAGCTTCAGTTACGGTGCCGTCGGTCCATAAGCCCGCTAATACAACATGCTCAAGTCGAAGTTGGCGATATTCAACCTCGGTCACATCCTCAAGCTCAGTCGACAACCCGGCTACACGTCGCAGAGCATGGCGTTGAGCTAACTCGAATTGATCGCCGTCGAACTCGTTATGGTTTGTTACCCCATTATCAAGGGCTTGAGCTCCTGGAGTACCAGTATCTGTCTGAGAGGTAGTGTGCGTTGCCGAAGCATCATCTACGGACAAAATCCGATCGATCAAAGCTTTAATTTCCTGATCCGCTTTCGGATCAGTAGGTTCGTGTCGTGTGACCATTTTCTCCTTGTAGCGGGTCATCTATGTTATTCCACAGTATTTCACTTTGGGTGTTCCTGCATCCGCTATCGTGATCGACAGTCAAAGTGAAATGCTGCTATTGGTTACAACACTGTACTGATTCGTTGTATTCCGCAGCACAGTCTGGATCTCAATCCAGATTTCAGATGTCAATTTCAAAAGCCAGCAATAGTATTAGACTGTTTCACAATGAACAACGAGCACTATTTTTCTGCCGCACCCACCGGCGAGGAGCATCGACGTACTATTAAAGTCCAGCTAGCAGGCAGAACATTCGAAGTGGATACCGCCGGAAACATTTTCTCTCCTGATGGCGTGGATCGGGGCACCAAGATACTCTTAGACACTGTCCCAAAGCCTCCAGAAACCGGCAGGTTTCTGGATATTGGGGCGGGATGGGGTCCGGTTGCACTTACGATGGGGCTTTTGGCCCCTAAAGCACAGGTAACTGCGGTAGAAGTCAACGCCCGAGCAGCTGATCTAACTAGATCAAACATCAAGCGTTTAGGGCTAGACAACATTATTGTCCGGCACCCAGATGAGGTACCCCACGATGTCGGCTTCGACCTCATTTGGGCTAACCCTCCCATCCGTATCGGAAAACAAGCGCTTCACGAGCTTCTTACCAGATGGTTAGCTACGCTCAACTCTGGCGGTGAAGCTTGGCTGGTCGTTGCCAAGAAACTTGGTGCGGACTCTCTTTTACCGTGGATTGACCGTATGTTAAACGAGCGATATCCAGGCCAATTCACCTGTCGCCGAGCAGATATGAAAAAAGGTTTCCGGATTTTACATATTGCGCGAGACCTAGAAGGTTCCGAAGAAAGCCAAAGTTAGACCCGCAAACGTAGATAATCTGTGCTTGTCGTGGATTTGTACGACGACGTCGCCTTGTTCCGTACCGATATTCCAGATGTTAAGTTGTGGCAGCCCTGTCCAGGTTTGTAGTGCAACGGCTGCGGCAGCAGCTGCTGTTGCCAATTCATGTCCGTATGGCGAATCCGTATAATTGCGTAGCTGCACTTGTCCCATCCCACCTGACATCAACGGATCATCGGGGACCACAAAGTTGATACTCGTGCCTGTATGAGTCGGTGGCTCAGTCGATGGCGATTCGTTAAGATCTATGGCAGCTAGCTCGCTTAGAGCTTCGACGGCGACTATCACGTGAGTGTTCTTAATTTGGAGGCTCAAACCCGGACGTGGGTCGGTCAGATTCTCAGCCATAACGAGCACATCTGAACCAGCAGCGACTGCTGTCTCGGGATCCGCATACTCCCATGTACCGATATCGACACCAATAAATGACGGCGTAAACACGGTAGTAACTGGCTCAAACTGTGTCTCAAATACGTGATGGCTTGTCTCTCTAGCCGATATTTTCTCCTTGACGGCTAAGGCAAAAGTAGCCACACGGGCAGGCTCGGTCATGTTTGTGATCCGCTGGCCGCCAGCATTCCATGCATCAACCCGATAATAGGGCGCTATACCAGTCAGGTTCTGTTGAGCAAGTGTAATCACGACGACACCGCTGGCACCGACACTCTTCGATCGTTTACACAAAGTAGTGACATAGCTTTCGATCTCAAGATTGTCGGAGGGCTCAAAGAAAACTATCCAGTCTCCAAATGGTCCAGTAATTTTGATGAACTGGACACCTTTGAGAGCCTGCCAGTGTTTGTCATCGGTATCTATGAGCTGACGATTAGCATTCATACCGCTACCCTAGCTGGCTTCTATTAGCTGTAGGGTCTCAGCCACGAGATTTGTGGTTGCAGTGTCAATCCAGTGCACTCTAGGGTCAGCTTTGAACCAGGTTTCCTGTCGACGGGCAAACTTCCTGGTTGCAATGATCGTGGATTCTATGGCAGCTTCCTTGCTGATCTTACCCTGGATGTATTCCATAATTTGACGGTACCCGATAGCCCGAGAGGCTGTTGGGGCTTCAGCAAGCCCTTGAACCATGAGACGTTTAACCTCATCGACCCATCCAGTGGCCATCATTGTGTAGACACGTTGTTCAATTCTTTTATGAAGCTGAGAACGCTCAGTTATCAGTCCAACCTGTATCACCGGCGGAATGCTCTGATGATACATACGCGTTGGCATATAGGAACTAAACGGTTTTCCCGTAAGTCGATAGACTTCCACGGCGCGGATGATTCGACGATCGTCTTTGAGCCGCTGCGCGGCATCTGGGTCGACCCTTTGAAGTTCCTTTACTAGATGGCCGGTCCCCAATTGCTTAGCTTCGAGGGTCAGTTGCTGACGGAGCTGGTGGTCGGTTGGAGGAAACTCGATGGTGTCCAGGACGGCCCGAACATACAGTCCAGATCCGCCGGTCAGGATTGGTGTTTTGCCCCTAGAACGAATTTCGGCGATTTTTTGACGGGCTTGCGCTTGGAAGGTCGCTACATTAGCTTCAACATCCAGTGTGTAGATATCAAGTAAGTGATGCGCCACATCCCCACGTTCTTCAGGCGTTACTTTTGCAGTACCAATGTCCATGCCCCGGTAAAATTGCATTGCATCAGCATTAATGACTTCGCCGTGTAGAGCCTGAGCCAGGGCAATCGCAAGATCTGTCTTTCCGGTCGCTGTTGCCCCGACTAATGCAATCAACGGACCGCTGTTAGACACTGGTACGTAGGCTCGGTAGTCCTAAGTTCACGCCACCGGCGGTTACATCCGCCCCGGTGCCACAAGATTCTGCTTGAGTACGATCCCATGCGTCACCTGCGCGTGACCGTCGTAAAGCATAGTGATTAAGACCTACGGGGTCGGCAATTAGATGATATGGATGAGATTCAGTGATAGGCACAGTAACGAAGTCTCCAGGGCGTGGCGTTTCGCCACCGTCAGGAATACTGAAGTGCACAAGGCGATTATCGGGTGCT
>DXHA01000007.1 GCA_019113675.1 Candidatus Yaniella excrementigallinarum | reverse complement strand
TGGGACGTAACCCCGGATCTGATCACCTTTGCCAAAGGCGTCAACTCCGGTTATGTACCGTTAGGTGGCGTCATCATCAATGAAGCCATCTACGATACGTTCCGCAACCGCACCTATCCGGGTGGGCTCACCTATTCCGGGCATCCTTTGGCAACCGCTGCTGCCGTGGGGGCCATCAACGCCATGACCGATGAGGGCATGATCGAAAATGCGGCACGACTAGGTGATGACGTAATCGGTCCGGAACTTGAACGCATCAAACAGCGGCACCCCGCCGTCGGTGATGTACGCGGGGTCGGCTGTTTTTGGGCAGTGGAACTGGTCAAAAACCGCGAAACCAAGCAACCATTGGCACCATATGGTGGCAACTCTGCCGAGATGGGTGAAGTCATTGCCAAATGCAAAGAGCTCGGGCTGATCGTCTTTGCGAACTTCAACCGCATCCACGTAGTGCCACCACTGAACACCCCCGACGATGTAGTTACCGAAGGCCTAGCCATCCTCGATGAGGCGCTGGCTGTGGCCGATGCATACTACGAAGGCTAAGATCATCTGACACACCAAATGGTGGGCGGCAGCATAAACTGTTGCCCACCATTTGGTATGTGCTGTCTATCCTGATCGGTACCTCACAACTACTCAGTCTGCCACTGTTAATTTATCTCGTCGTTAAACGTCACTATGCGCTGGTTCCGGTTGCCTGCTGCTTTCCACAGCTACGGTATTTTTTGTGCGGCTACGATAAGCAGCGGGATCCAAGTGGCGTGGCGTAGCTTGACGAATTTGAATCCGGGTGTGCGCGAGTACACCTACAAATCATAAAATTACTGTAGCCACCGCCAAAGAATTAGCATAGCGTCATTGTCATGAATTCTATTTTTGACACAATCCGCAGCATGCGATTTCGCCGTGGCCCCAAACGGATGTTGGGAGGCATTGCCGGCGGCATTTCCTCCATCTTTCACGTCGACGTATGGCTCGTGCGATCGCTGATCTTAGTGTCGTTCTTATTGCCATTCGTAGGGTGGGTACTCTACGTTGTCGTTTGGATGATCACGCCCTGGCGCGACAACAGCATTCCCCTGGAGCGGCTATTCGGTGGAAATCACTAACTAAAAGACTGATCTGCTTTGCAACAACGCGACGAACATGCCACCAGTTATTTGTCTTAGCGTCTCAACGAGTAAGTCGTACGAACAATCAGCACCCAATACTCGGAATCGAATTCGAACACCTGGCTCACTGCTCTCAGCACAGGTGCAAAAATAGTTCGAGTAAAACTCACGTCCTAATGCCCTGAGCATCTAACCATGTCCGGGAATCTAAAACCGTGACAGGTTGCAACGAGTACTACTCATGACAAATTTGGTTAATACTGTCGATCAGGCGTCGGCGTAAGATCTGAGAGCTGTCAGAAAACTCACGCTGAGCACGCACATATTCGGCTTTACCTTCAGCAGTTTCGATTGCAATCGGAGCGAACCCCCAGTCGGCAAGGTAATACGGCGAGGCCTTCATGTCCAGCACACGAATATCCCAGGCCAGCTCGAAACAGTCAGCGACCAGATCAGAACTGATCGCAGGAATGAGTTTGGTTGCCCACTTATACAGGTCCATATTGGCGTGTAAACAACCGGGCTGCTCCATTTCAACCATCGTGTCTCGGGTGGGCTGTAACCGATTCATCCCCCGAGCTTCGGGAGCGTAAAACCGGAACGCGTCGAAGTGTGAGCACGAGATGTTATGCGTCTCAACCACCTCATTGGTGCCCTGGGCACCAAGCCTGAGTGGCACAGTGGAATGCCGGATACCATGCTTATCGGATTTATAAGCCATAGCCCATTCGTGCAAACCAAAACAGCTAAGCTTGGCGGGACGAGCTTCAGTTGCAGATAGCAATCGGGGCACGAACTCTAGCATTCGGGCACGTTGTTGACGGAACTGTGCCGTATCTACGGTCCATCCTCCATAGCGCAGGCCCGCAGCGGTATTGGGTCTGACTTCCCGGTAGAATTTCCAGTCGGTGTGCTCGGCAGCGGTATTCTGGCCTGGGTTCGCGATGACCACGCCCGCTCCCGGATGCCAGCGCTTCAGCGCGCCGGCCGAGAGATAATAATACGAAAACAAGAAATCGTAGACGGGGTGTTTCATACCCTTTTTATGGAGCTGCAGCAGCGGATCAGTATAGGCACTGATCCGGTCAGCATGGGCACGGGCCAACGGTTGCCACTGCTGGGCCGTCAAGACGGTGTTTTGATGCTGGTCTGGAAGAAACACTTGTCCATTCTAAGACTTATGTTAGCGGCCACCACTGGTCGGGCCCCGAGTTTCTAGATCAAACCAGCGATCGAAGATGGCATCGACCGGGTCGAACAGATCTATGGCATCAATCTTGCCCTGATCAAAACGAAACTAGCAGCCTCATGCATCGATGTTTTCGCCCAGCCTGGTATCGGTGCCCGACTCTGAGCCGCCTGCCGATAGTCAGCTACACGTTAGCTCGCGCTATGCTTCCAGCATGCCGGAGCGCAACTGCTGTCTGCACAGATCGTAGAAGGCAGTGCGCTTAGCAGCCAACATTATGTTGAATCAGCATCCGCTTTAAATCGATTGCCTGTGGTGGTTCGTATTACCGCCAACAAGCTTATTGCAATCAACAGGATTGTGCTTATCGCAAGGAGGCTATTTGAATTAAAGATAACGCCCAACACCAGCAGCAATAAACTCCCTGAAATGGCAAACATTATTTTGCCGAGGAACTTGGATAATGCAACGATGTCGTATTGGATTCGTTGTGCTGCAGACATGGTGTTATACCCAGCAATGAGAAAACTAGCCTTCACGTTCATAAACAGGACAGCCAATACTAAACACAACACTGTGATCACAATGATGAGTATTGCCATGTATCACTCCTCAAGCTACGTTTAAACATTCTAGGCTCATGGCAGCAAAGCCGGAAGAATCAGAACCAACTTGGAATGAACACGCAGCCAAAGGGTGGCAGATGTCGAACACTGCTTCTGCGCGCAATTTTGCCAGTGGAAGCTCTTCATAACAGTCTTAGAACAAGATATGAGCTGAAGCAATCCAAACCAACCGCCGGTATCGGTATACCAGGTTTGACAGCATGAAAAACCTACAGATAGCCCTTGCTGTCAGCAGCAGCACATAAGTTTAAACCAAAGGGAACTAATAACTTTTGCTTCTACTCGTCACAAACTGAACATCGAATTCGAGAAATATGCCGGCGTCAATTTTTAACTCAGCTCGGTAACGAGATTGGCTGCGCCTTGTTTGAGCGCATCGAGTGCATAACGTGTTGCCCGCCTGTCTTTAGCACCGGCTCTTGTAATAGCTGCAATATGTCGTGTCGGAGCGTGTTCGCCGCTCAACGGGATGCGTTGAACAGGATGCAATTCACTTGCCCGTGATAAACGAGAGACAACGCAAACTCCGAATCCACCCGAGACCAGCGCCATGCCCGTCTCCCATTCGTTTGCATAGTGGCCAATATGAGGTGTGAAGCCTGCACTGGCGCAGTTAGCCATCACCAATTGGTGGTATGTGGTGCCCGGGCGGCCAACAATCCAGGTCTCTTCTGCTACATCAGTCAAAGACACTGAGGAACACTGGGCTAGCGGGTGGTCGCGTGGAACGATAAGGTCCAGTGGATCGTCGATGAGAAAATCATGACTAAACCGGGCATCATTACGTGCGGGAGTTTCCGCAGAAACAACAATAACTCCCAGATCTGCATCGCCAGAGAGTAGTAAGTCGTAGCACTCACTGGCTTCAGCTTCTACCGCTTGGGTCGCCAATTGCGGAAATTCTGTGTTGAGGGCTTGCATGGTACGAGGCAGCAGGATACTTGCCGCCGTTGAGAAACCACACAGGGTAAGCGTGCCAGAAACGCTTGAAGCATAGGCATCAAGATTCGTTAAAGCCCGTTCCCATTCGGCCGTCATCACGTCGACATGTTCCAATAATTTGGTCGCTGCCGGAGTCAGCTGCACGTAACGACCACGATGTTCTAACAGTTCGACGTTGAGCTCGGTACCAAGGCGTTTAATTTGGTATGAAACCGTGGATGGCGAATATTGCATCGCCTCTGCCGCCGCAGTTACTGTCCCGTGTAATGCAATCATGCTGAGCATGGTCAACCGGGTGTCTATCATTCGACCTCTTCGAACGACCAGGATTGTTATCTTGCGATAGTCAAGAATACTCGGCAGGGTGCAATATGGGAAGTACGTTCATAGCCCATTTCACCGAATGTCACTAGTTGCTGCGAAGGAGGTATTTACATGACTGCCGGGGCAAAAGGTTCGGCACACCAGCTTTGGGTGGGTGCCGCAGTGTTATTTATGCTGTCTGCCGCGGCGAATATGGCCAGCCCGCTGTATCCCATGTATCAGGAGCACTATGCGATCTCAGACTGGACGATGACGGCACTGTATGCAGCCTATGTTGCTAGCTGTATTCCCGCGCTGGTGCTTTTTGGTTCTGCAGCCGATGCACTGGGGCGCAAACCCGTTTTATTGGCAGCCATTGGCTGCGCTGGTGTGGGGACACTGTTGTTTGCTGTATCCAGTATCGGAATAATCGGGTTATTCGCCGGGCGTATCTTGTTGGGTATCGGACTAGGCTTGGGGACCGGGGCTGGAATTGCTCTGATGGTCGAAGCCTCGCCGAACCGCGTCCCTTGGCTTGGTTCAACAGCGGCTACGATTTCATTCGTACTAGGCGCCGGCGCTGGTCCTATCTTTACAGGCGCAGTCACAACACTTGATGCAGGTGCTATGACGACTCCATTCATTTTGATGGTTGGGGTACTGGTTCTCAACGCTGTGCTCGTCTTTGGACTGCGTATGCACCGGCCTTTCACACGACAACGTTGGCGTCCCACCCGCCCATCAGTGCCCAGCCCGATGTTCTGGAACTTCAATATAGCCGCTATTACCGGGTTTCTTGGTTGGGCAGCCCTGGGGATTTTTCTTGCGTTACTCCCCTCTATGGCCGAGTCCGTCCTTACCGGTTCCGGTACTCTCACCAGCGGACTGATTATTGGAGCCGTGTTAGTCATCTCAGCGGCTTGCCAACTCATCGCACCCGTCTTGGCTCCACGTGCGGCCCAAACCATTGGCTTGAGTTTATTGGGACTTGGTTCTGCATTGCTGCTCAGCTCAAATTTATCAGCTTTGGGGTCTTCCACGGCATTGGTGCTCATGGTAATTGCCGCAATGACTACCGGCGTTGGACATGGTCTAAGTTATTGGGGTGCTAATCGCGAGATCGATGTGTTGACGCCACCAACACAGCGGGCCGGAATCACTGCCGCCTTATACATAGCCTTCTATGCCGGTGTTGGCGTACCTGCAATCGCGGTGGGGATGATCTCGATGGCGCTTCCATTGCTGAATGCCACCATGTTTGTAAATCTCGCCCTGTTACTGGCAATTATTAGCTTTATTCCGGTGCCCAGTCTCGTGCAGACCACCATTCGACGCTCCGAACTAGTAACTTTTTCGGCAGACGATAGCTAAGCCCTTCCATCTGGGAACGACCGTCCCGGTTGTCATTTGAAACCCACAGCGCGGTTCTACGTTTGTGCTGGTGAACCCAGTAGAATATGACCGTC
>DXHA01000093.1 GCA_019113675.1 Candidatus Yaniella excrementigallinarum | reverse complement strand
GCAGGGTCAGACCCATGTGGTGGCCTGGCGATCCGATTGGATTATGGGTGACGAAGATGCCGGTCAGATGCGCCGTCATTGGCATAGTGCCTGCTGGCGCAACCGACGTCAGGACCTGATTTAGCGCGAATCCTGGTAGGGCACATAGACTTCGCGCACTAACACCAAAACCCCCGCCACGGTGGGTATGGCCAATAAGGCGCCTAAGACCCCCAATAAGGAACCTCCGGCAATAACTCCAATGACCGCAAGGGCCCCGGGAATGGCTACGGCCCGTTGCATGACTCTGGGGGAGACCAAGTAAGCCTCGATCTGTAAATAAATGAAATAAATTACCGCAAAGATCACAGCCGAGTTCCACCCGGCCAATAAAGCCAGCAGGGTGATAACCACGCCACCGGTGACAGCACCGACCAGCGGGATAAAGGCCATAAACGCGGCAAAAACTGCCAAGAGGGCACCATATTGTAGTCCGGCGATACTGACGGCAATAAAGGCTACGATGCCATTGAGTGTGGCCACAATGGTCTGGCCGACAATGTAGTACCCGACCGACCCGGTGATTTTTTCTGATAGGTATTCAATACGCTGACGCCGGGACCGGGGTGCCAGCCGGTACATCCAGCGTTTGATACTGGGTAAGGAAACCAAAAAATACAGCGTTAACACAACAACGATCAACACGGAAAAACCGATGTTGAAGATCGCACCGCCAACCCCGAGGATGCCGCCGAGTAGATTGGTGATGTTAGCGGTGTCCGAGACGAAGCGATTCACCTCGGTGGTTATCACCGATGCGACATCAAATTCATCATCGATGGTACGGAAGGCATCTGAGGCAAGGAAATCTGAGACGACCGTAGGCAAAATTTGGACAAACTCGGTGGTCTGCTCCACGATCACCGGCACCAGGGCCGACATAAAGACCGTAATAATGCCGATCAGCAGTGCCACCGCGGTCAGTACGCCGATACCACGTGGGGCGCCCCAGGAATGTATTTTTGACACTAACGGGTCCAAACCCAAAGTGATGAATAAAGCGGTGAGAATCCAGATTAATAGCTGCACATTGGATGAGACCACTAAATATAGTGCAAGGGCTAAACCAACCCCGATGGTAAGCATAAAGCCGGTTTTAATCGGGTGGGCAATGGGACGTTCTTGGGTTGACTCAGGTGTGTCAGTTACCGAGTCGCTGGCGGCAGTAATGGGCGTGGTGGGGTATTCATCGGGCTCTGGCACGGTGAATTGGTACTGAGCCCGGGTATCTGCCAGCTGGTTGCGGGCACCGGTGATGCGCCGTTTGACGTCTTTGAACAGGTTCGAAAAAACTCTGCGTGTCCTAGGTTTCTCAGCCACGTTCACCACATTACGGCAGGATGTCGCAAAGTTGGCAGACCCAAACGGCGCGCTGGCTGCTGTCTTGCTACTATGATGGAAAGCTAGCCGGGCGACACCATCGGCGGTGTGCCAAACCGATTAATCGAGCATAAAAGGTGGCAAGTTTGAAAACTCTGGGCGGTATCGGCTCAATCATTTTGGGCGTCGTGGCGATCTTGGTCTCCGTGGGACTACAAACCATATGGGCGCCACCGGCAGAGTACAACGCAACCACACACGACACCGAACAAGCCCCGCTGACGTTGGTCACCGATGATATCGATATTGATCCCGATGAGGCCATTGAATACACCATCGCCGGTGATGGCGACTTTACGTTAATGTATGGTCAATTGCGCGATATTGAGGCCTGGATCGGTGATGCCGCCTATAACCGCATTGACGGAGTGACCACCGATGTTGCTCGGGGTGAAGACCCCACTGTCGATATCAGCTACGTCGACGGCGAGTCAGAGGTTCCCAATCCCGCTAACTCGGATTTGTGGTTGGCCACCCAAGAAGTCGATGGGGAAGTTACTCAGCGTTGGACCCAACATGATGCCGGTCAGTGGGCCTTACTGATTGCCGCCGATGGTACCGAACCGGCACCTACCGATGTCAGTGTTTCCTGGGTCAATGTCGAACCCGATTCGCCGTTGATCACGCCACTGATGATTATCGGCATTGTACTGATTCTTCTTGGTATCGGTCTTCTACTATGGCGTTTCATGGATTTCCGGCGCCGTGCCAAACGTACCTCGGGTCGTCGTGCTGCTGTGCGTGGTGACTACACGGGACTGACTGCAGCCGATGTGGTTGCCGATACCGATACTTCGGCACCAACTATGACTGTGGAACAGGTGGACGCCGGTGAGCCGGTCAACAACCCGGATGAACAACCCACCCAGGTCGTTGCAGCCATTGACCCAGACGAGTCGCAAACCTCTAGCGAACAGGATGAAGACGACTCGGATGACACCGACGATAACGCCTCTACCACCAGCGGTTCCGATTCCTCTGCCACCAAAGAGGAAACGCCAGACGAAGATGACCATAAGGGCCTTTTGCGTCGTACCGCAGTTGGCCTTACGGCTCTCAGCCTGGGCCTGGGGTTGGGCATCGGCCCGGCACAGGCAACCCAGTCACCCGAAGAAGAAGACATCTCCGATCAGGTTGAAGATGATTCAGTTGAAGATGATGTTGATTCTGTGCCACCAGAAACCTTTCAGGTGGTTGTCGATGCCCAATTTGATCGCATTGTTAATGCGGTGATGGCAAGCGTGGCAAATGGCGATGACAAACAAGATGCAGACGTGCTCACCGGACGTGTTGATGGCCAGGCCTTACGGGTTCGCGAAGAGTCTTACCGCAATCACGACATCGATGAAGACTATGCTTTAGTCAGCCCGCTAGCCGCCGATGAAATCCTCGCTACTTGGATGGAACACAGCGAGGATTTCCCACGGACCGCTTACGCCGTTGTCGCCGATGCTGACGGGGAATCCACCCAACTGGTGGTGCTACGCCAAGACGACCCACGGTCACAATATAAGTTGATCCACAATGCCCCATTTGCTCCAGGGGCCGAGCTGCCATCGGGCACGTTGTCTGATCCCGAGGTTGAAAACCTTGCCAATGATGACTCCAACGGACTGGCAATGTCACCGGATGCCGCAGTGGAGACTCTGGCTGATTATCTTAGCGACCAGGATGCCGATGCGGCAGATAAAGTGGCCCAAAACGATTGGATTGATTCGATCCATGAGCATCAGGACGACTTGATCGCAAGCCATGCGGAACAAGAAACGGAAGCATCCATTACCCGATCGGTCTTTGAAGACTCTGTGGATTCGGTGCGTTTACCGGATGGCTCTGCACTAGTATTTGGTGCCATGAACTCCATGGAGTCACTGACCCCATCAGAAGACACTACCGTTGGGCTCAATGACTTGACCCAGCAGTTAGGCGAATTTGAGTCGACCGAACAAGACGACACGGTACGCATCCGATACCGTGAACAATTTGCACTGTTGGTTCCCCAGGAGGGCAAAGTTTCGCTGGTCGGATACGAAACCGTACAGTCGACCGTAGACTCGCCGGGTAACTAAACTGAAAAGAAGTTCTCGAGCCGTATCTGTAAGAAGAGGATTATGACTCAACAACCTGATTCCACCCCATCGCACTCCCGCGACGCAATCGATCTGACCCAAATCCCAGCGCAACAGGGCACCGAGGGCAGTAATGAGCGCTCTTGGGTCCAACAAGATGTTGACGAACAGTCACTGCAAACACTGTTACAGCATGCTGCAAACGTGCCGGTGATTATTCACCTTGCAGCACCCTCCAATCCGGCGTCTGCCCAAATTGATGCTGTACTACAACCGGCTATCGATGCGCGCGCCGGACGCATGGTGATGGGCCGTATCGACACCGAGGCCAACCCACAACTACTGCAAATGTTTGGGGTACCGTCCGGGCCCATGGTGGTTGCATTGATGGGCCAACAGGCCCTGCCGCTGTTTAATGAGCCCGTCCAAGCCGAACAGCTTGAGCAGTTACTTGATGAAATTAACTCCTCGGCAGTCCAGGCTGGCATGGCTGGTACGGTGCCCCCATTGGTAGAAGCGACCAATGACGAAGGCGAAGTGGTTCTGCCGCCACTGCATCAAGAGGCCGAGGCAGCATTAGAGGCCGGCAACTATGCCGACGCCCTAGCCGCCTACGATAAAGCCTTGGCAGAAAATCCGCAGGATGAAGATGCTAAACGTGGTAAAGCCCGGGTTGGACTAATGCAACGCACTAGCGATGCCGATGTACAACAGGTGCGCACCAATGCAGCAGAGCATCCCGACGACGTCGAAGCACAGCTTGCCGTGGCCGATTTGGACCTTTTAGGTGGTCATGTCAAAGATGCTTTTGACCGGTTGGTAAAATTTATCAGCCGTAGTGCCGGTGAGGACAAAGATGCTGCCCGGGTGCATCTGCTGGAATTGTACTCGGTAGTGGGCGATGACGATGACCGCGTAGCCGCCTCGCGTCGCAAACTTGCGGCGGCCCTGTTCTAAAACAAAGTGTCCTTCCCCCGTCCGAGTTGAATATTCATCCGGGCGGGGGATTTGTTTTGCCCCAAAAGTTCTTACACTAGTCGATATGTTAGAAAAAACCGCTCTGCCAGATCCCGATCACGCGGTGGTTGTGCGATCGCTTGGCAAACAATTTGGTGAAAAAGTCGCCGTCAATGGCGTCAACCTCACCATCCCGGCCGGCTCATTTTATGGGGTTGTAGGCCCCAACGGTGCCGGCAAGACAACCGCCATGTCGATGATGACCGGGCTACTGCGCCCCGATCACGGTCAAGTTTGGATACATGGTTACAACATGTGGGAAACCCCCACGCAAGCCAAAGCAATTTTGGGTGTGCTTGTTGATGGTGCCGTGGCATTTCCACGGCTTACCGGGGCTCAACTAATAACCTATTCGGGGCTATTACGCGGTATGGATGCTGACGTGGTAGCCGAACGGGTACCGGATCTAATGCGCGTGATGGATTTAGAAGAATCCGCCAATAAAATGGTAGCCGACTATTCAGCGGGTATGACCAAAAAGATTAGTCTGGCTGCCTCGATGATTCACTCACCACAGGTGCTCATCCTCGATGAGCCTTTTGAAGCCGTTGATCCGGTCTCCTCGGCCAGAATCCGCAGTATCCTCAATGATTATGTGCAATCCGGTGGCACCGTGATGATCTCCTCACACGTTATGGACCTGGTCGAACGCACTTGTGATCACGTGGCGGTCATCGATAAAGGTGATGTGCTAGCCTCCGGCTCTATGGCAGATGTCACCGCAGGCCAGTCGTTAGAAGATCGTTTCGTCGGCATGGTCGCCAGTCAGGAAAGCGG
>DXHA01000092.1 GCA_019113675.1 Candidatus Yaniella excrementigallinarum | reverse complement strand
GCCGTCACGTACTCATTGACAATAGACTCGGGCACAAATTCCCAACCAGTAGATGCAAGAGCCGGCAGCGTATCGGACTTATTCCAAACCTGGATGTACTCTGCGATGCGTTGGTCTGTAGGAGAAGTAATCTGAGTGAAGGCACCCGCAGCATCGTCAGGCTCAACACAGCTAGCACCCAGATACACTTTATAACCGTTATCGGCCGGTGGATTATGTGAAGCAGTGACCATCATGCCTACATCAGCCTCATAACGCTGGAGAGTAAAAGCCAGTAGCGGTGTCGGAACCGTGCTAGGCATAAGTTTTACCCGACAACCAGCGGCAGTAAACACAGCGGCCGAATCCTGGGCAAATTCGCGTGAATAATGGCGAGCATCATAACCAATAATGATCACCGGGGATGTTGTGTGCTGTAGCGCAAAATCGGCAATCCCAGCGGCCGCTCTGCGTACCACTACACGATTCATTCGTGTTGTACCTGGACCTAAAGGTGCTCGCAGACCTGCTGTTCCAAACGTTAGATAACCGGCGAAACGCGCAGTTAAAGCGGTAATGGCCCAGGATTCATCGTCTTCGGCTGCGATGATTTCGGTAGACAGAAGTTCGGCATTGTCCGGGTCAAGCTCCATCCACTGATGGGCTGTAGCCAGTAACTCGTTGATATTAGATTGCATGAATGATCTCGGCTAGAAGCTTGGAGACGCGCGGTGCCGCCGTCTGTCCTGCTGCGATAACGTCCTCGTGGGATAACGGCGCATCGGTGACACCGGCGCCTGCATTGGTCACTAGCGATAGACCTAAGACTTCAAGCCCCGCGTGGCGAGCTGCAATGGTATCTAGGGCGGTAGACATTCCAACTAAATCACCACCCAATGTAGCTGCCATGGCAACTTCGGCTG
Source organism: Candidatus Yaniella excrementigallinarum (assembly GCA_019113675.1). Classification (GTDB taxonomy): domain Bacteria; phylum Actinomycetota; class Actinomycetes; order Actinomycetales; family Micrococcaceae; genus Yaniella; species Yaniella excrementigallinarum. The sequence continues at coordinate 5,325 of DXHA01000092.1, read as the reverse complement.
GTGTCTCATACTGGGGCCCTGCAAACTGCACATAAACGCCTTCGGCCAGACTGGGATCAACTCTTTTAGCAATAGTGCGAAGACGACGAGAGTACGCATCGGTCATGTCTACAAATTCCGGGCCCACTAATGGAGTGGTACCAGTGAGGTTGATGTGATCAGAAATAAGCACCGGGGTGCCCGGTATGAAGTCGGCGCTGAGACCACCACAACCATTGGTCAATACCACGGAGGTGGCCCCGGAAGCAGCGATGGTGCGCACAACATGGGCAACCGCCTGGATATCTCGTCGTGCGTAGTAATGACTTCGTGAACCAAAAACGAGCACATTGCGACCATCTGGTAACTTCACTGACGTGACTTCTTGGACGTGACCAGCAACGCCGTCGCTGCCCAGCCCTGGAACCTCGGCAAAGGCTACCTTGCCGTTGATCTGGCCCAGTGTCTCAATAGTGTGTGCCCACCCAGAACCTAATACCACACCGATATCATGGTGTGTAATCTTCAGTTGCTGACGGATGGCCTCTGCCGCCTGCCGCGCCAAATCAAACCCGGGGTGGTCACCGATTAAAAAGGTATTGGTATCGCTCACAGCCACCACTGTATCGCCGCATCACCCCAAATCCAATGCAATACAACTGCAATCGGCGTAGTGATTATGCATTCTGCAGGAAACAGACCACAATAGACGCGTGAGCACTTTTGAAATTGTCCCGCGTCCGTCCATCACCATTATCGGCGGTGGCCCCGGTGGTTACGAAGCAGCATTAGTAGCCTCAAAATTCGGTGCCGACGTCACCATCATCGAGCGCAACGGTATCGGTGGTTCTGCGGTGCTAACCGATGTGGTGCCATCGAAAACCCTGATTGCGTCGGCCGATTCTCGTAGGCGCATGATGCGAGCCCCGAGTCTTGGGTTGGAATTCGATGCCAAGTCGGTCAGATCGAATATGGGTGTCATTGATCGGCGGTTGCTACGCTTGGCATCTGAACAATCCGAGGACATTCGTCATGGGCTGCAAGCCAATGGGGTTCGTATCCTGATGGGTGAAGCCAAGTTTGTCGACCGTAACGTTGTAGAAGTCACCACTATGCAAGGTGACGTCGAGACAGTTACCTCTGATGCCGTGTTGATTGCTACCGGTGCCTCACCTCGTGAACTTGAGACCGCGCAACCCGATGGTGAACGAATTTTCAATTGGAAACAGCTGTATTCCATGAAAGAGCTGCCTGAGCATATGATTGTGGTGGGCTCTGGAGTCACCGGTGCCGAATTCGCCTCAGCATACCAGCTGCTGGGTTCAAACGTAACGCTGGTGTCCTCACGAACTACGCTGCTGCCAGGCGAAGACCCTGATGCTGCACACGTGCTTGAAGAAGCATTCTCACAAAACGGCGTCAACGTGATTTCTCGAACTCGAGCGGAAACTGTCACCCGAATCAAGGACGGCGTACGGGTAACGCTGACCGGGGGCGGGTATGTAGAAGGGTCACACTGTTTATTGGCTGTCGGTGGCATTCCCAATACCAGTAACCTCGGCCTTGAAGAGATCGGGGTCGATACGACTGCTTCTGGTCACATTAAAATAGATGCGGTCTCACGAACCTCGGTGCCAGGCGTTTATGCCGCTGGTGACTGCACAGGGCGTCTTGCATTAGCTTCGGTTGCTGCCATGCAAGGCCGTATTGCGGTAAATCACATACTGGGCGATGTCGTGAAGCCCTTTTCAAGCAACCAAGTCGCCTCCAATATTTTTACCTCCCCAGAAATTGCCACTGTGGGATTGACCCATGAAATGATATCGACTGGTGACTACCAAGTGGACGAGTATATGATCCCCATGGCCACCAATCCTCGAGCTAAAATGATGAACGTTGACGAAGGCTTCGTTAAAATCTTTGCGCGCAGTGGTTCCGGGCATGTCGTTGGCGGTGTCGTCGTCGCACCGCAAGCATCAGATCTCATCTACGCGCTATCGTTAGCAGTGACACATAAATTGCATGTTGATGATTTAGCAGACACGTTTACGATTTATCCTTCACTGACCGGCACAGTAGCTGAAGTCGCCCGTCAACTACACCGCAGAGAAGAGTTTTAGCCCAAAGACACGCATCACAGTGTGATCTCCACTACAATCTGTAGCTGTGCATCCTTATTTTCTAAGTTAACGTGCATTAACTTAGAAGCGATAGTTCAGTACAGAGTTGGGAGACATCTTGAGGCAACATATGCTGTGGGAGCCAAGCCCTGAGCAAATTCATGCGACTGCAATGTATCAATTCATGCAGGACATGAATGCTAAACACCAACGCAGTATGAGTTCCTACTTGGACTTATGGAATTGGTCTGTTGATGAACTGGAAATGTTCTGGACCGAAATCTGGGACTATTTTGACATCATCGGGGATAAACCGTCCGGTCCGATAGTGCAAGGCCAGATGCCAGATGCTGTTTGGGGCAAGGGCGCCAAAATTAATTACGCGGAGAATATCTTGCGTCATGTCCAAACCATGGCAGACCACGAAGCGGTGGTGGGGCTTGACGAATCAATGAACCGCACCGCACTGACGTGGCGTCAGCTCAACGAGCAGGTTGGAGCCTTTGCCAAACACCTGCGGTCAATCGGAGTTAAACATGGCGACGTTGTCGCCGCTGCACTGCCGAATATTCCCCAAGCCATTGTTGGTCTGCTTGGCACAGCAGCCGTGGGTGCTATTTGGTCGGTGGTTAACGTAGATTTCGGTGTGCCAGGTATTGTTACACGCTTCCAGCAGCTGGAACCAAAAGTATTGGTCACCATCGATGGTCTGGAACTCAATGGCAAAATTCGCGACCAGGTTAGTGAGCTGGATGGCCTGCTGGGGGAACTAGATACGGTGACCAACCATGTTTTGGTCGAAAATACCTGGACAGCATCAACTGCGGACATTGAGCCGCTTGTTAGCAAGCACAACGTGTCCAGCGAGCTGTGGTCAAATATTGTGGCTGATGGTTGTCCGCCCGACTTTGATCGCGTGGATTTTTCACATCCATTATGGGTGCTGTATTCCTCGGGAACTACTGGTACACCCAAAGGCATTGTGCAAAGTCAGGGCGGCACTGTTTTAGAAATCGCTAAATCTTTTGGACTGCATTACAAAGTGCCAATGGGCGAACCGTTTTACATCTCCACTTCCACGACCTGGATGCTATGGAACATGCTCGTTGGAGCTTTGATCAGCGGTGCCACGGCTATCACCTACTCTGGAGGAGTCTTTGCCGGGGGAGTAGGCCGACAATTTGAAATTCTGGCCAAAGAAAAAGCATGTTTGTTTGGTTGTGGTGCCGCTGTGCTAACCGGTATACAAGAAGCCGGCTTGGTGCCCAAAGAAGAATACGATCTATCGAATCTCACCGATATTTTGGTTTCTGCTTCACCCCTGCCGGGTCGTACCTGGGAGTGGGTTTACTCAGCGGTTAAAGACGACCTTCGGCTGCGCTCAGACTCCGGCGGTACCGATGTGTGCTCGGTTTTCGTTGGTTCAAATCCGATGGATCCGGTGTATAGCAATGAGCTGATGGGTCCGGCATTGGGCGTGGCTGCTGATGTGTTTGATGAGACCGGTGCGCCGGTAACCGATCAGGTGGGTGAGCTAGTAATCACCAAACCTATGCCGACTATGCCACTATATTTCTGGAACGACGAAGACGGTTCACGATACCGCGAAGCATATTTCTTCGAAAACCCGCACGTTTGGTATCACGGTGATTTCGCCACCAAAACTGCCCGGTGGTCATTCATTATTCACGGGCGTTCTGATGCCACGCTCAATCGCGGAGGCATTCGGATGGGGTCCAGCGATCTGTACCAAGTGGTCGATGACCTGGATGAGGTAGCGGCATCAATGGTCATCGGTGCTGAGCTACACGACGGTGACTACTACATGCCGCTATTCGTGGTGCCACATGATCCGACAGCTAGTGCCGATATTTTAGAAGATAAGGTCATTCAGGCAATTCGGACCAAACTGTCGCCACGCTATGTACCCGACGAGATTATTATTGCTCCAGGGGTGCCAATGACGAAGACTGGCAAGCTTATGGAAGTGCCAGTGAAACGAGTACTGCAAGGAATGGCTGCCCAAAAGGTTTCAAAGGAAACTGCAGCTGACCCATCGGTTTTGCAGTGGTATCTGGATTATGCGGAAAACTACGCCCAACGCTAGCTTCGGAAACAAAAATGCCCAGACAAATGTCCGGGCATTTTTGTATTTTAAGATCGGTCTAGTTGGTGCGTTGGACCTCATCGATTTCGAAATCCGCTAGGGAGCGGTACTTAGTTTCTGGACTCAATGCCAAGAAAATCAGGGTTATCGCCGAGGCACCAGCCAGATAGTACCCAACATAGGAAACATCAAAGTTGGCCATTAGCCAAGTAGCAATAAACGGTGTCAGCGCTGCACCAAGGATGGATGAGACATTATAGGCAACCCCTGAACCGGTATACCGAGTTTCTGTTGGGAATAGTTCAGGCAAAATCGCTGACATCGGGCCGAATGTTAGACCCATCAGCGCCATACCGACGACCATAAACAGCACCATACGCACGGTATTCAACGTGCCGTCAGCATTAACAATAATGTCAGCGTCGAGCCACCATCCAAAGAGCAAACCGAAAACTATCATCAGCGTGGTAATAACCAGCATGGTGGGTTTGCGACCAAAATGGTCTGCCAGGTAGCCAGACACGGGAATGAACGCTGCAAAGAATAAAATAGAGATCAGCTGGATAACCAGAAAATCATTATACGATGTGCCCAAGCCACCTGTATCAGCGTCTGCTATGGCATATGAGAGAATCCAAGTGGTCATCAAGTAGAACAACACATATGTGGCGTACATGATAAAAGTACCCAAAATTAATGCCCACCAGCTTTTGGCGAAGACATCTTTCAGCGGTGCTTTGACTCGTTGATCCTTAGCCACTGCCTCTTTGAACACCGGGGTTTCTTCAAGTGAGATGCGCACCCACAGCCCAATGGCAACCATAACAATCGATGCCAAAAACGGGACCCGCCATACCCACTCGATAAATACGTGGTCGTCGCCATGTTCGGCCGAGTTGTAGCCGAATGTAAGGGTGAGTAGCAGAAAGAAGCCATTGGCTAACAAGAAACCGAAAGGAGCGCCAAGCTGTGGCCACATAGCTGCAAATGCGCGTTTTCCAGGCTTCGCTGTTTCTGTTACTAAAAGTGCTGCGCCTGACCACTCACCGCCAAGACCAAGTCCCTGGCAGAAGCGCATGATAGTCAATAACGCCGGCGCCCACAGTCCAATAGTGAAAT
>DXHA01000091.1 GCA_019113675.1 Candidatus Yaniella excrementigallinarum | reverse complement strand
GTGCCGACCTTGAAGCGCGGGTAGTCTTCTTTCGACCAGGTTTTGGTTAAATCAAATGGGTTGTACCGGTAGGTCTTGGCATCCTCAAAGGGCATAACCTGCACGTAGAGATCCCAGGATGGGAAGTTGCCGACCTCGATGGCGTCGAATAGATCACGACGATGGTAGTCGGCGTCGACTCCTGCCATGCGTTCGGCTTCATCGTTGGTGAAGAATTCCATGCCCTGATTGGTTAGGAAATGGAATTTGACCCAGGATTTCTCACCTTGGGCATTGATCCACATATAGGTGTGGGAACCGTACCCGTTCATATGACGCCAGGTTCGGGGTAGTCCACGTTGGCCCATGAGATAAGCGACCTGGTGGGCTGACTCTGGGTTTTGAGTCCAGAAATCCCATTGCATGGTGTTATCGCGTAGCCCGGAATCCGGTAACCGTTTTTGGGACCGGATGAAGTGCATGAACTTCATGGGGTCGCGCACGAAGAAAATGGGGGTGTGGTTACCGACTAGGTCAAAGTTTCCCTCAGAGGTATAGAATTTCAGCGCAAAACCGCGCAGATCACGCCACGTATCCGGGGTACCGATTTCACCGGCCACCGTGGAGAACCGTGCAAGCATGTCGGTTTCGACGCCTTGTTGGAACATGGCCGCAGCAGTGTATTTTGAGACGTCTTCAGTAACCGTGAATTTGCCGAAGGCACCAGAGCCTTTGGCGTGGGGACGCCGCTCGGGAACGTTCATCCGGTTGAAGTGCTGCAAGGTTTCGATCAGGTGATGGTCATGCAGTACTACTGGACCATCTGGGCCAACCGTAAGTGAGTTGCGGTCACTGACTGCTGGGATACCCGCCTGAGTTGTCGAGCCAGTACCGTATGGGACATTCTTGTCAACCATAGTTCTTCTCCTTACCTAAAATGCTTATTTGTTGTGTTTTGGGATGGACTATTGGCTATGTTGCTGGGCGCAGTCATCGCAGACGGCTAGATAGATGACTTCGGCAACCTCGATGGTCATCGCCTGGTCGCTTTCTGGGTGGAGACAGGGCGCTTGGCCAACCGGACACGGGACGTCTTCGATTCGTCCGCAGTAGCGGCACACCGCATGATGGTGGTTATCGTGGCCTTCCATTTCATAGCGTGCCGGTGATTCGGGCAGATCCAGTTTCCGCACCAGCCCGCAGGACACCAGTGAGCTGATGACGACGTAGATTGATTGAACAGTGATCTCAGGAAGGTCGTGACGTACAACGTGCAGCAGTTGCTCGGCAGTGCTGTGCGGATGGTAGCGGACGGCGCTGAGCACGGCAACGCGTTGCTTGGTGGCGCGCAAACCTGCGGCACGAAGCTGCGAACGCCCCGTATCGGTTGATGTGGGAGAGGAATCGTAGGCAGGTCGTGAATTCATGGCTTCTCGGTGTGCCTCCATGGCACCATTATTCCAGTGTTGAATAGATCACAACAAGGGCTGTGTCCAATACGTGCGGCTTTATCTCTGCCAGCCAATTTGGGCGGCTGCCCTGAGCCTGGAGGCTGAGTGTGCACTGGTTTTCGAACAAGCTGTTGAACAACTGCGGACACCTGCTCGCTATTGAGGTTGGATATCTAAGATCAGTAGTATTGCATTCTTAAGCCACTGGTTTATAGAGAGCATCACATGAGACTCGGTCCCCAGTTATATCGCATCGGCAACAACATTGTGGCCGCTTATCTTGTCGAAACTGAAGAAGGCATAACCGTTATTGATGCCGGACTTCCTGGCCACTGGAGTGATTTTATTGCCCAGTTGAAGGCCATGGGCCGAAGCATCGAAGACGTTCGCGGGCTGGTTTTGACCCACGGTGACTCGGATCATATCGGTTTTGCGGAAAAGCTACGGAAAAACTATGGGGTGCCGGTCTATGTGCATGCCGCAGATGCCAACCGCGCCTGCACGGGACAGAAGCCCAAGACGCCGATGGGTCCGGCTCGGCTTGGGCCAATGCTGAAGTTTTTTAGCTACGGGATGGCGAAACGAGCCTGGCGCACCAACTATTTGACTAGCGTCAATACAGTCACTGACCAAGAAGTGCTCCCACTGCCGGGTTCCCCGCGAGTGATCGGGCTACCCGGGCATTCTCCTGGCAGTATTGCCCTGCACATTCCTATTGCAGATGCAGTATTTGTAGGTGATGCACTGACGACGCGGCATGTGCTCACCGGAGCCACTGGCCTACAGCCGCCGCCGTTTACCGATGATCCGGCCCAAGCCATCGAATCGTTGGAGCGGTTAGCCGGTGTTGCAGCCAGTTGGGTCCTGCCCGGACACGGGCCACCGTGGTGCGGTGATCCAGGTGAAGTACAAGATGCAGTGCGTCAAGCGGCGAGAGAAGCAAGCTAGTCAGTTCAATAGCTTGCGGAGTTTGTCAGCTTTCTCCTCGTCCAATTGCACACCCAGTTCACGCACCGTGTCGACGGCCTGGGCCGGGGTGAGCTGGTGCTGTTCGGTGGGCTTTTCTGCTTGTCGAATGGTCAGTGTTGTGTCGGCCAGGCTCATATGGCCGGCATCGGTGAACCGTGAAGCGATGAGCGTGCGGGTGAATAGCGACCCGGTAGCCGAGTGCGTCGAGGTAACGGTGTGGCCGGTGCGAACATCAATTGGCATGACAGGCAGGGTGTCACTAATGTGAGCTATTTCGTCATCGCGACGAAGTTGCCAGTGCTCGATACCCCCAAGTTCTAAGCGGTGCATGGTGTATGTGCCGTGGGATTCGATGCGCGAAGCGCCATCGGCTAGTTCAATTGGTCCCGTGATTGAAAGCCCAAAGCCAGGATCGGTGAGATACCGAATGCCATCGAGTACCACTTCGACACTCATGTGTGTACGAGTATTAGTTGCATCGTGGACACGGCCCAGATGGCGGTGTACTTCGAAACCGAGTGCCTGGCATGTGGCAGCAAAAAGCTGAGCGTGTTCGAAACAATATCCACCTTGACCTTCGACAAGTATCCGGCGAGATACTGTGGCTGGTTCTACACCAGGATGATCGTCCAACAATACATCTACCGCACAAAACGGGAACGTGTGCACATGCCGGGTGTGCAGCTGGACTAATAATTCATAGCTTGGCTGATCGAAGCCTAACCCCAGAAGTTTCAAATGCCGGTCGGTATCGAAATCCGCGGTGTGCCACAAGGTTCCGGTGAGGCTGTTGTCGGTAGACATGGCTTCAGTATAGGTAGATTTCTAGCGGTCCCACAATGCTGCCGAAACTGGCTGACGACGTCGTGAAACCAATCTGAAACCAGTATGGGTGACACTGGAATCATGATCGAAACACAAAGCAAAGTACATCGAATACCTGCGGTGCGCACCCGCGGATTAGTAAAAACGTTTGGTAATTACACCGCGGTAGATGGGATAGACCTCGAGATCCAACAGGGTCAAATATTTGGGGTGCTTGGCCCCAACGGGGCCGGCAAGACCACCATGATCAAAATGCTGGCCACCTTATTGAAAATCGATGCCGGCCACGCGCAAATATTTGGCCTTGATGTGGATGCTGAACCGCATAAGATTCGCCAACTCATTGGCGTAACCGGCCAATACGCTTCGGTAGATGAACAACTGACCGGCCGAGAAAATCTTCGCCTTATTGCACGTTTACAAGGCCTAGGCCGGAGAAAATCGAAGGCCATCGCAGCCGAGTTGCTCAAGGAATTTGGCTTGTTGCAAGCCGCTGACAAACCTCTTTCGACCTTTTCGGGAGGGATGCGGCGTCGCCTAGATCTGGCAGCAAGTTTGATCACTCGCCCGCCACTTATCTTTCTTGATGAGCCCACCACAGGATTGGACCCCAGGACCCGCAACCAAATGTGGGACACTATTCGCAACCTGGTGGCATCAGGTGTGACCGTGTTGCTTACTACCCAATATTTGGAAGAAGCTGATCAACTGGCAGATCGGATAGCAGTCATTGACCGTGGCCGCATCGTTGCCCAAGGGACACCTACAGAACTCAAGGACTCTATTGGTGGTTCCAGTTTGCAAGTGACACTAGCTGACCAGACCGCAGAAGGCGCCGCCCGCCAAATTATCAGTCACAATTTCGGCCCGGAAGCTATCCATACTTCTGGTCAAGGACAACTTACCGTAGCAATGCAGCAAGCCAATGATGCTGCCACCGTACTGCTGGCCTTACGCGATGACAACGTCGACGTAGCTTCAATCAAAGTGCAAGAACCGAGTCTAGACGACGTTTTCTTGGCCATCACCGGTAAAGCACCAGCAGTCGATTCAGCCACTACGAAAGAGGTCTCAGCATGACCACAACACAAGATTTCCCAGATACGTCAAAAACGATAGCCCGCTCGAGTATAGATTCAGCAGATACGTCCAAGCTTCAGGCTCGCCCCAACGTTGCCGAGGCATGGCACCAAACTATGGGCTTTGCTTCTAGAGCATTGAAGAAAATGCGTCGTCAGCCCGAACAGTTTGCGGATGTTGCTATCCAGCCCATTTTATTTACTATGATGTTCGGCTATATTTTTGGCGGCGCCATTAGCGGTGACGTGGCCGATTACTTGCCAATCATGGTGCCAGGGATTTTAGCGATGACCTGCTTGACCGCCAGTATGGCTACCGGTGTCCAATTGCGTGAAGATATGGATACCGGGGTTTTTGACCGCTTCAAAACCTTACCTGTAGCCAGGATCGCGCCATTGGCTGGACCAATGATCGCTGACCTGCTGCGCTATGGTATCGCCGCAATTTTGACGTTTGTCTCCGGTCTGGTCATGGGGTACCGTCCCGAAGGCGGTGCCGGTGGCGTAATGGCCGCAGTATTATTGGTGGTCATTACCGGATGGTCTTTATCGTGGGCGTTTGCATATGTCGGTACAGTGGCGCGCTCGGCCCAAGGCGTCCAAGGCATCTCCATGATGGTTTTGTTCCCACTAACCTTTTTATCCAACGCATTTGTGCCCGTGGAAACACTACCGAACTGGTTACAGTGGTTCGTCAATATCAACCCGATTTCCCATGTGGTTTCAGGGGTTCGAGATCTTGCGAACGCGGGCACGTTCAGTGGCGAAGTCGGCTGGGCCCTACTGGGGTGCGCGGTCGTTATTGGGATCTTTGCTCCCTTGACCGTCAAATCGTATCAGCGCTCGCAATAGCGGTGACGCGCTGATGATATCGAGTGATGACGTCAGCCTGAGACAGTGCCTCAAGGTCTTCTATTTGGCGATTGATCCTTACACGGTGGGGTTCCGATAGGCCGGCTTGTAGTCGTTGCCAGTTCAGACATGGGAATGCACGGTTATACTGCAACCGTTGCGCTAAGGAAGCTAGCGTGATGACATCATCGAATTCGAGAGCGTCTTGGAAGATTCCCCAGGAAGCCAAACCGTATGCCACGGTGCCCAGCACAGGAAAATCGTAGTGTTTTCGGTGCTGGGCAGTGGCACCAACCGCTCGGTGTAACAGTGTTTGGAATAATTTCGTGTGGTTCCCTGTACTGTGCTGGGCATATGCGGCTGTGATGATCGCATATTTCATCAGGTTCCACGGGTCCAAGCCATCGTCTGTAGGCATTCCAGGAACAGGAACGCGACGCCGATCGTAGCTACGTGTCTGTTCCAGCAGTGATAAACCGTACTCAATGCTGCCCTTGGCCAATGCGACCTCTGCTAGACCAATGGTCAGTAAATAATGTGGACCAGACGCATCGTCGGCGTGGTCTAAGCTCACCAGTTCCTGTAATAGGGTCTCAGCTTCATCGAGTTGACCAAGGTTCAGGTAACTACAGGCCAATACCGCCCGGCACTGGGTTGTATCGCCAAGTCCGGTCAGCTTGGTTAGAGCCCGCTCAGCGTTATCTTGAGCTTTTCTGAAACTGCCGGTTTGTAAATGAAGTTGCGACAAAAGTTCTCGATATCGCACGGTCAGCCACGGTGGATCATGCTCGTGCAACGTTCTAACAGCTTGCTCTAGTTGGCTGATGGCACCATCGAGATCACCTGCGTTTTCACGAACACCGGCCAGAAATGGAATGGTTAGTAAAGACGTGTAACGATCTTCTGATTGCACCAACGCTTCCGCATGGGAAGTATTGTCCCATAGCGGGCCTACATCCGGCTGCTCGACAATAGTAATGCCCATCCTGGCCAGCCCCTGCACCCACGGGTCAGCAGCATCTGATCCTAATTGCGCTAGTAGGCCAAGACTATTAGGCAGCTGTGTCCAGCGCGGCAGCATACCCCAGGTGGTGGCCACAACGGCCAGCGATTGACGGGCCGCAGCTTTATACTCGGCAGTCACTTGCCAGGTTGCAAAGAACGCTTCGATTGGTTCAAAATGCGTCACGATATTCAGGTGTGCTCCGGTCACCATCCAATAGGGCAACAGCGCAGCAAGCATCGCAACAGCTCTATCGTCTGTGCGTTCCAGAAATTGTCGCAGAATATAGGTCAGATTCGATTCTTCGGCGCGCACAGTAGCCACCGGACGTAGCTGATTAGTACCCAGGATTTCCGGGGCTACTGCTTGGCAAGTACGAAAAGCCCAATCTTCAACCGCATGTGTCGCATCCACTGTGAGATCGCCTGTTTGCAGCTTCAAAGAACCGTATTCGCGGATAGTCTCAAGCATACGAAACCGAAGATATCCGGCCGGTTCAATAACGGATAACAAGGACTGATCGACGAGGTTTTCAACAGCAACCGCTGCGCCGGGCCCCAAAATGTCTTCGGCACAACTCAGCGTAAAGGAATCCGGCAGTAAGGACATTGTCATGAGCGCTTGCTGCGATTTCTGGTTCAAGAGTTGCCAAGACCAATCAATGACGGCTTGTAGCGTCTGGTGACGTCGGGGCACCGTCCGGTCGTTTCCCTGCAGCAACTGGAAGCGGTCCGTTAGCTTTTCGATGATGCCCTCTACGGTATGAGTTCGGGCTTGAGCCGCGGCTAATTCGATTGCCAGCGGCAAACCATCAAGGTGTTCTACCAGTGTGTTCAGTGCATCGTCTGCTAATTTAATATCGGGACGAGCCGCCAATGCTCGTTCACAAAACAGGTTTTTTGCATCCTGGGTCGTCAACTGTTCAAGGGCATAGGTGTGTTCAGCAGTAAGCCGTAGCGGTGTTCGGCTGGTGGTGAGGATCCGTAGATCGGCAACAGCGGTCAAAAGATCATTGACCAGGCTGGCCACTGATTCGATTAGGTGTTCGCAATTATCGAGCACAATGATGTGTGGTCCTGAAGCCAGTTGTGCAAGCAGCCGTGACCGAAGGTTTCGGTAGTGCACATGACGGTCCTTGCGGGAAGCCGGCTCTGACACTTGTAGTGCCTCAGCCACGGCGACGATGACGTCTTCAGCTTGTCGGATGGCGGCCAATTCGACCACGTGGACATGGGCATCTGAAATAGTCTGGGCAACTTCTTGAGCCAAGCGAGTTTTTCCAAGTCCACCGGCGCCAACGATGGACACTAGCCGTGCCGAGGCCAATTGCTGGGTGATGTTGGTTATATCATCGTTGCGTCCAACTAAACTTGTGGCAGAAAACCGCAGGCCAGAACGTACCGGCTGATCGATGGCAAGAAGTTGTCGATGCACGCCAGCCAGTTGGGGGCCAGGAGTCGACCCTAGCGAATCTCGTAAGCTTTCGTAGATAGTAGCGTATTGATCTAGGGCTGCCGCTGTGCCCTGTGTTGCTGCTAGACAACGCAAATATTCAGCGGCCAGAGCCTCATCGTATGGTGTCGATTCCAAGGCGGCGCTCAAAGCGGGTAAGGCCTGTTGATGCTTGCCTTGGCGAAATAACCCCAGGCCTAGAACACGGCGTGCTTGCTGATCATCCGCCAAAGTTAATGCCTGGTTTGCTACCTCGACAGCGTTTGAAAAATCCTCGGCTTCCAGGGCTGTCTTGGCCTCAGCAACCAATTTGGGCAGCAGCCACATATCGACGTCAGTTTCAGCAAGCGCCAGTCTGTAACCGTATTCGGTGCGCTCAATAGTTTCAGCAGAGGTCTGGTTTCGTGCTCTCGACACGACAAGCTGTAAGGCTTTAGCAGGATGGGTGGGATGTGTGTCGCTCCAGATGGCCTCAATCAGTGCTGCATTCGATAACCCTCGTGGACCGGCATCGGCCAGGGCCCAAAATAGCGTTTTGACCCGCTGGCCGGAAATGGCACGACTTCGCCAGAGTGCGGTCTCAAGCAGGCGCAACATGGGTTCCACGTTCATAGTCTAACGAATCGAACGGGTACAGCTGCTGCCTGGAACGCGACAAGCCCAAACGACGGTCTCGCTTGGGCTTGTGTGAGCAGTGGTGGGCTGGTCAGCGTGTGGCGGTTGTGCCACCTTCATCTTCAAGGGAATCTGAGGGGTCACTTATGACGTCGCCATTAGCGTTCACCGTTTTGTGACCGGCTTTGTCATTTTCGGGGTCGGCAGTTGGGCTATTGGCATGGCCTAACGTCTCGTCGGAATCGTACCCGGTTGTTTTGTCGAGCAGATCAGCGGCTTTTTCGGCGACCCCGCCTAGTGCTGGGGACTTTTCCTTGATGGTATCGGTCACGGTGCTGGCGGTTTCGTGAACGCGTTGTTGGGTCTTGGGATCGGACAAAAACTCTTGAACGGTGCGCTGTGCTTGCCGAGCGGCTTCTTCAGCCTGGGCTCTGCCTTCACGGTTGCCAAGATAATACCCAATTGCGACACCCACACCTAGTGTAACGATGCGACCAAAACTGAAGATTTTCATGCTGACGACACTCCTCTCAACAAATTTGTGTTCCCTTCGATTCTTGTGTGTGGACATCGCGGGGTCAATGGTGGGGTAACTCCGCAATGTTGTTTAAAGGTGGAGTCGCTTGGCCAATTCGTGGCGGACATAGGACCCTCTGGACAGTTGCAGCAAGACCAACGTCACCACGCTCAATAGCCCGCAGATGGTTGAGGGTAAGGGCTCATATACCCAGTTGAGCAGCCAAAAAACGACGGGGACGGTTCCCATCAATGCGGTCAACCCGCTGTACACGATATGATCGCCAACTGGCATGCGCATCAGGCGCACCGAGATGAGTACGGCAAGGATTGCTGCACCGCAAACGATAGGCACCACATAGGTTAATGACCAACCGTGCCAGCCGGTCAAATAATCCCAATACGTGCACAGTAGCCCAATAATCGCCACCAGATATACGGTGCCTTTGGCTACGTTATGTCGCTTTCTGATGGCCATAAGAACTACCAACCACATCGTGGCCAAACCCAACCAAATAATTCGCCAGATCCCCAGTTGCGGGTCCCGGTGTGTAAAGAGGAGTTGGACTATTAGCGAGGCGAATATCAACAAAAATGAGGTCCACACCAGTACTTGAAAGACCTTCTTGCGAGAAAACGATAGAGGTACCGCAGGAAAAGGGTTCACCGTGGCCGGGCCGGTCAGGTCAGTGCAGCAAAGTGGGCATTGAACCCAGTCGCCCTCGACGTGAATGGAACACGACGGGCAGGTGTTGCGTTGGCTGTTAGGAGTCATCACTGTGCTTCATCCACCGAGGCAAGATGTTCTTCGGTGACTCGCGGTGCAGCGACCGAAACCGGAACACCAAGACTCCTAAGGTGACGGGCAAACTCACGGACGTGGTCGGTTTCGACATACGGCGACGTGAAGCTAATGGTCATCATCCCGGCGTGAGTCATGACACAAAATTGTGGTCGTACGGCGGTGACATGAAAGGCCATGCGGTGTACGAAGGGTTCAATTGGGTCAGGCAGGTTCACTCGCCCCAGATTGGATACCGCCACAGTGAGACCGCGGTTATTACCCCAGTTGATCCACCGCAGCAAGACATCTTTGATTTGCCGAGGCACCACTCGCACGGCCACCATACGTTCAAATCTACTGAATCGACGCAGCTTCGTCTCTAATGCCTCGGGGGTAGCTTTGGTACGAAATTGTTGTTCCAGATGACGGGCAACGCAACCCACGCCATCGTTGTCACCGCTACCGTAGGTGTGTTCGATGCGCACGGTGGCAAAGAAGTTTCTAGCCGACGTCGATGGGAAAAACTGGCGAAGGTTGACTGGTATTGAGGCACCATAGGTCATGCTCTGTCCCACAGGTTGGGCTGCTGTACGGAGCGCTTCAAAAAACATCGCGGTCAGATAAATTGTCGGCGAAACACTTTCACCGTGAGCCAATGCAAGAATCGGTTTTGCCGGTACGGTCAGTTCAATGAGCCGGGTGCGGTGATCCGGGGTACGTGTGCCTTTAATTCGGTAGGCACCTTTGAAATATGTCGTTTTTCTAGTTTTTGGTTGCCGCAGATCCGTTTCAGTCGTGTCGGTCTTCCAGGGCGGCCGTGCACGCTTTTTACTGGGATGTTTGGGCCGAAAATATTCCGCGAAGCTATCGCGTGTCAGTTCTTGTATAAGGGACGTTTGCTGGTTTTCCGTGCTAGCTTCCGCCGGCTGTGGATCGTGGCGTTGCAGATAGGCTGCGATCACATCGGTGAGAAACCACAATGCACCTGTGCCATCGGACAGCGCGTGAAATACTTCTAAATTTATTCGTTGCCGGTAGTGAGTGACTCGAAATAACAGGGTACGCCGACCAGAATCATAAATCGGTGCGCAAGTAGGGAGTTGTTCGGTGGTTACTTCCGGGCGCAATGTGCTGTCTTGTAGATAATGCCAGAACACCCCGCGGCGTAGTACAGCATGGTACAGCGGATAACGGTCATAAACCTCATCCACCGCTTGTTGTAATATCGCCTGGTCAACGTTGTGCTTAAGTTCTGCTGTGACCCGGAAAACTTTGGGATCGCTATCTGTTCGTGCGGCTAGGAAAATATTGGAAGCATTGTCCAAGCGTTCCCATGGTTGATGAGTCATGCGGTAGTCCTTGGTCCAAGAAAAGCATTAACTACCGCATATGTTTGTTGTACGGCACCAGACCGTCTGGGCAGCATTATAAAACCATGTAGTGCCTTATTGACTCGATGAAGGGTCACGGTATTACCTGCATTGGCTAGGGCCTCGCCGAAAGCTTCTGCCTCGTCTCGCAGCAAGTCTAGTTCGGCGGTTACCAAAAGCGTATCCGGCAAATTTGATAAGTCTTCGGCGGTCAACGGAGACACCAGGGGATCACACCGCTGTGCTGGATCCGGGACATATAATTCCAGATAGTCTTGTACCTCGGTTGTCGTAAGCCGGTAATCTTGGCCGTGCTGGCGCACCGATTCAAAAGGCGACGTTTCGGGGTTATGGTCATATTGAGTAATCGGATATAACAGAATTTGTCCGGCCACCTTACGCTGATCACGTTCGCGCAAGAGTAACGACACTCCTACAGCTAAGTTGCCGCCAGCAGAATCACCAAATAATACAATGTTGTCCGCACTGGCAGCACCCACCAGGCCTGGATTTTCTAAAATCCGATGGGTCACCTGATAACAATCTTCTAATCCAGCTGGAAAGGGATGTTCCGGTGCTAAACGGTAGTCCACGGAGACTACGACACACCCGGTCAGATCCGCCATGGTGTTACACACCGGGGTGTAGCTCACCACATCACCAATCACCCAGCCGCCACCGTGAAAAAACACCAAGACTTCATCCCGGGTTTTTTGCTTTGGCTGGAAAATGCGTACCGGCACCTGAAAACCGGAATCGCTTTGGGCGGTGTGCCAAGATCGTAAACGCGGAGGCAGTAACGCAAAGGTTGCCAGACGGCGTTGAAGGCGTCGGACCGCCTCATAGTGTTCGCGCATGCTCAAACGCGGGGCAGCAAACCAGCTCAATACCGTTTTATAAAACCGGTTCATGGCTGAGCCGTAGCACAATGAAAAGACGTGAATTGGTTCATGAGTGCGAGTATATCGACGATCCATGGCTCTCCGTGTGCTCAACGGCACTGTTCCGTGACAACAGGCTTTGCGGTAGTTTGAAAAAAGAGCCGATTTATTTTCCGGACAGATGCGAGGAGGCATCATGGCTAACGTCGCACAGTATGTAGTCTCAACACTTGAAGCCAATAACGTCGAACGTGTTTGGGGAATTGCAGGTGACTCGCTGAACGGCTTCACCGATGCGCTCTATGATTCGCCTATCGAGTGGATGAATGTTCGCCATGAAGAAGGTGGGGCCTTTGCTGCAGCGGCCGAAGCAGAAGTCACCGGCAATCTGGCTGTAGCCGCAGGAAGCTGCGGACCAGGCAACCTCCACCTGATCAATGGGCTCTATGATGCCCAGCGCTCGCGGGTGCCGGTGTTGGCCATTGCCGCCCACATCCCCTCCGATGAGGTGGGTACGGGGTATTTTCAAGAAACCCATCCCCAGGAACTCTTCCGTGAGTGCAGCGTATATGTGGAACACGTTAGCGATGTGGGCCAACTACCTCGAGTGCTGACCATAGCCATGCGCAATGCCATAGAACAACGTGGTGTTGCTGTCCTGGTGCTTAGCGGCTCAATGTTTCTCACCGAGATGCCCAACACACCCGTTGAAGTTGTGCGCGCCAGTAACCCACGCATCATACCGGGCGTCGAAGAGCTTGATGACGCCGCACGGATATTAAATGATGCCAAAAGAGTTACGATTCTTGCCGGTGCCGGCGTTGCCGGGGCACACACTGAATTACTTGAAATCGCAGAACATCTCCAAGCGCCAGTAGTGCATGCGCTGCGCGGTAAAGAACATGTCGAATACAACAATCCCTACGACGTCGGACTCACGGGGCTGCTGGGTTTCGCATCTGGTTACCGGGCCATGTACGACGCTGATGCATTGTTAATGATCGGTACCGATCTGCCGTATCGACAGTTCTACCCGGATGTTCCGGTGATCCAAATTGATCGGCGTGGCGAACAAATCGGCAAACGCGTGCCGGTAGATGTACCGTTGGTGGGCACAGCAAAAGACACGATCCGTGAATTGCTTCCCCGCTTGGCGCCCACCAAGTCATCCCGGCATCTATCGAAGATGCGCGACCACTACGACAAAACACGCACCCGGCTCGATGAACTAGCCGGCCCGTCCCGTGGCAAACGCGCAATACATCCGCAGTATTTGACTCGATTGATTGATGAAGGGGCAAACGACGACGCCGTTTTCATCCCAGATGTTGGTTCTCCGGTGGTTTATGCTGCCCGGTACGTCAACGCAGCGCCAAATCGGCGTATCATCGGCTCATTTGCCCACGGGTCTATGGCCAATGGGCTGCCCATGAGCATGGGCGCCCAAGCCGCATTTCCGGATCGCCAAGTCATTTCATTATCCGGCGATGGTGGACTGGGCATGCTGATGGGAGAGCTGCTGACGGTTCGGGAACACAATCTGCCTGTGAAAATTGTCGTGTACAACAACTCATCACTAAATTTCGTCGAGCTGGAGATGAAAGCTGATGGTTTTGTCCCGTTTGCCACCGGATTGGAGAACCCCGACTACGCGCAAATCGCTGAAGCGATGGGGATGTGGGGCAAACATGTTGAACGAAGCAATGAGCTGCCCGATGCCGTAGACGAGTTCCTCGCCCACGACGGGCCAGCGTTGCTCGACGTCGTTACAGAACGCCAAGAGCTGTCTATTCCACCATCCATTTCGGCCGCTCAAGTCAAAGGATTTTCGCTGTATGCACTGCGTACTGTGCTCAGTGGTCAAGGTTCTGAGCTTGTCGACCTAGCACGGGTGAATTTGCGGCAGATCCTGTAATTGGCAAACAGAGCCGAATATTGTTGATTGTGTGGCCCGGCACTGGGCTGGTAGGGCTAGAATAACGAATCCCTGATGAAAGGTTCGCTATGTCACCGTCAACTGTAGGTATGGCAGTCCTGCTGCTTGGTGTTCTGGCGCTAGTAGGGATCTATATCCGAGCGCGCAGCCGTACCGTGCAGAAATTCTTTCTGCCGGTTTCTATTATTTCCGGGTTTTTGGCATTATTTTTGGGGCCGCAGGTACTGGGCCGGATCGTGTCCTGGTTCGGATCTGATGCACTAGCCGACGGTGGTATTTTTGGTGCTGGTGTTTTAGAGGTTTGGGGAGCGTTGCCTGAGCTTCTCATTAGTGTGGTGTTTGCTGGGCTATTTCTCGGCACCAGACTGCCTTCCCCAAAGCGAGCCGTTAAACTTTTGGGCCCCCAATTATCACTTGGTGTTACCTTCGCCGCCGGCCAATACGTAGTGGGCATGTTGCTGGTCGTGGCTGTGCTGGTGCCGCTGTTTAAAGTCACGCCAATGTTTGGTGCTCTTATTGAAATGGGGTTTGAAGGTGGGCACGGCACCGCCGCCGGTATGGCCCCGGTGATGGAAGAACTTGGCTTTGAGGGCGGCGGTGACCTAGCTTTGGCCATGGCTACCGTGGGTATTCTTTCTGGTGTAGTCATTGGCGTTATTGGTGTTAACTGGGCGGCACGCCGAGGCCATTCGCAGACCCTGGATATTTCCGCCCAACGCGACCCAGAAGAGGCCAGGGGCATTTATAGCCGTGATCAACCAAGTGGCAGCTTACTCACGGTACGCCCGGACGCATTAGATTCTTTGACCTTGCACATTGGTGTCGTGGCCATTTCTGTGTTGATAGGTCAAGGATTGCTGTCGGGGCTACAAGCATTAGAACAATGGCTATGGGCCGATGCGATCGAGATATTTGAGTATGTTCCGCTCTTCCCGCTAGCAATGCTTGGTGGAGTACTGGTGCAGTTTGTTGCTGATAGAACCGGGTTGGGCCGTTTCATTGACCGCGGCAATATGGAACGTATCCAAGGCTTAGCGCTGGATACGTTAGTTATTGCGGCCCTGGCGTCCCTGTCATTAGATGCCATCGCCGATAATATTCTGCCGTTCTTGATCCTTGCGCTAGCGGGTCTTGTGTGGAATGTTTTCGTACTGTTTTTCTTTGCCCCACGGTTCATCCAAAGCTACTGGTTCGAACGAGGTATCGCCGATTTTGGCCAGTCCATGGGGGTAACGGCAACCGGGCTGTTGTTGCTGCGGATGGCAGACCCACGCCAAAAGAGTCCGGCCTATGAAGCTTTCGGGTATAAACAGCTTGTTTTTGAACCGTTTTTTGGTGGCGGTCTTGTGACTGCGGCAGCAATACCGGTTATCGTGCAATTAGGCCCCTACCCGCTGCTGATATTTATGGCGGTGCTATTGGTCGCTGCCATTCTTAGCGGCCTGTTTTACTTTGGCCGACGACCCGGTTTCAAAGTCGACATCATGTCCTAACCGGTTGCTATGGCTGGGCTATGCCGTGTAGTTGGGCATGTAGCTGACGAATCTCTTCAGCAAGGCTCTCATCTGGGCCGGCCACTTCAATTGTCGGAGCGACATCGTTAATTGCTAACGTCACTACCGGACCTGCCGGAATGTCCCACTGATGGTGCCAATGGGCAAGCTGCGCGCTACTGGAGGCATACACAATGCGCCCCAACCCCACCAGAGCATGGGCAGCCGAACACATGGGGCAATGCTCACCGGAGGTGTATACCGTGGCAGTGTGGCGCTGTTCAGGGGAGAGATTTTGGGCAGCCCACCGAGCAATGGCAAATTCCGGATGCCGGGTGTGATCTCCACCAGAAACCCGGTTGCGATCGGCAAATAATTCCTGACCTTGTGCATCGATCAACAGTGAGCCGAATGGTTCGTCACTGTTGTCCAAAGCCTCCCGCGCCAAATCGAGGCACCGCCGCAAATATTGACGATCATTTTCTGTTGGTTGTGTAACGCTAGACATGACCTCATCCAATCGTGGGCCCCTACTTGAGGGCCGTAGACATAGGACGGCCCCGCCGAAATGTCGGCAGGGCCGCAACGAGTACTAGTAGTTTGCAGGTGGGTCGGACGCCGGGAAAGACTCTTCGCCCTGTTCATCGGCGACGGCATCTTCGCGATCTTCCTCAGGGTGGGCATCGTCGATATAGTCTTCTTGTTCTTCATCCTCGGTGTCACGAGGTTTTCGGTTAGAAGTATCCGACATGGCGATCAACTCCTTTCCTTGTCCATAGTAGCCGTCTGTTACTACCACGTATATGGCAAGGCCTTTGTCCCAAGGGTAGACGGATCAGTCGGCCTGTGGTCAAGATGGAGGTGTGCAGAACTCAAAAATGCACTGCCGCGTGCTGTCCGTTTGGGCAGCCATTTAAGGAGCATTACATGTCTTCGACCAGTTCATCTGCTACGGAAAATCAATTCGATATCATCGTCATCGGTGCCGGACCCGTCGGTGAAGTGCTAGCACAATCCACGCTGGACGCGGGACTGAGCACCGCGATTGTGGAACACAATCTGGTGGGTGGCAACTGTGCTTATTATGCGTGTAAACCCTCCAAGGCGCTGCTGCGTCCTGTCACCGTGGCTGCGACGACACAGCATTTGTCCGGGCTGCGGGATACCGGAGTGGTGGCAGATGATCTGTTGGCCCGGCGAAGCCAGAAAGTTTCTAACTACGACGACACCGCACAAAAACAAGCTATCGAAGATGTAGGAGCCACGGTATTTCGTGGGCATGGTCGGCTCAATGGTGAGCGCACCGTAGAAGTCCATGGTTCGGATGGTTCGGTTACAACGTTGCGTCCAAACCGTGCTGTGGTAGTGACGACAGGCACCACACCGAATATTCCACCGGTAATGGAAGGCATCCCCGCCTGGGATTCGCAAGATGCCACCGCTGCACAGGATATACCCACCAGGTTGGCAATTATCGGTGGGGGACCGGTTGCTTGCGAAGCTGCGACCTGGATGGCGGCGTTAGGCTCGAAGGTTACCATGCTGGTGCGAGAAGGCACCTTGCTCACCGGCCTTGAACCGTTCGCCGCCGATATTCTGGCCGAGCAACTCGAATACGTCGGAGTGGATATTCAATTCTTCACCGAGGCTGCCGAAGTGCGGCGTCCTGATGGTTTGGATCTTGGACTAGGTAAGGTTAAAGGTGGCCCCGTAACGGTTCGGACCAAGGACTCAAATTTTCTCGAATTTGACGAGCTCCTCTTGGCCACGGGACATCGACCCGCACTGGAATCGCTGAATTTAGCTTCGGTGGGGCTGACCACCGATGACGTGCTAGAACAACGCACTCCAGAATGGTTACACGTGCTGGGCGACGCCAGCGGTCAGTATCGGTTGACCCACATGGGCAAATACCAGGCACGGCAATTTGCCCAACACTTTCTTGACGAGGATGCACCACGGGCTGCTGCGGATGCTTCCCAGCAACAAGCACCAACCACGCAGGTGGTGTTTACTGACCCACAGGTCGCCTATGTCGGCCACACAGAAGAATCTGCCCGCGATGCTGGATACGACGTGATCACTGCGGAAGCCGATTTTGCTGACGTCGCCGGTGCCGCGTTGTTACGTGATGATGTGGTGGGCAAAGCAAAAATTGTGGTGGATAACGCCACAAACTGTTTAGTGGGTGCCACGATGGTTGGCACCGACACCGCTGAAATGTTGCATGCTGCCACCATTGCGATTGCCGGTCAGGTACCGGTTTCTACGTTGCATCATGCTGTGCCAGTGTTTCCTACCGCATCAGAGGTGTGGCTGGGTCTGCTTGAAAAGGTTAGCTAACCACTGTTCTCTAGGCTTTGTGGTAGATAATCTTTCTTCGGCAAGATAAGCTGATTTCAATTACCGTCCGACACCTCATGGTATAGCTAGGAACGTAGTATGGCTAAGGAATCTGCTGTCGTTGAACTCTCTGACGAAGCATGTATCGATTTTCTTTCCGGCCAGACATTCGGTCGGCTTGCAGTTGTTGTGAACGGGCTACCCGAGATTTTCCCAATTAACTTTGCACTTCATGTTGGTAACGATGCGATGGTTGCATATATTCGTACCTCGCCGGGAACGAAGCTGCTGGCCGCTGCTATAGGGCTTCCCGTGGCGCTGGAAGTAGACGAGGTTGAAGAATCATCGGCCAAGAGCGCGATTATCTACGGCAGTGGGCGAGCGGTGAGTCAACGCTACGAATTAGACCGGGTCGAATCATTGGGTTTAACCGCTTGGATAGCTGATTGGAAGCCCGATGTCATCGCGATTGATGTTGAGCGAATATCAGGTCGTCACTTTGCTTTAGGCCCCGGTCCGGACACTATTATCACTGAGTCTCCCGACTAAGACCTATTTTTGTTCCAAGGGTACTACCATGACCGTTCCGCGTGCGTTTGCCAATGTGGAACGCGAGACGGAACCGAGCAACAGGCTCGAAAACCCGCCTCGGCCGCGGGTTCCAAGTACCGTCAGTTGTGCCCATTGTGTGCACTCGACCATGGCCTGGGCCGGTGAGCCGCGCATTACTTGCGCAGACATCTCCACGCCCGTGATCTGTTGCTGCAGCACCTCGATCTCAGCGGTGAGCGCATTCATGACTTCTTGGTGGACAAGTTGAGCTGTATCTTCGTATGCGTGCAGGGACCAAGCGCTTGAGGCGTCGGTAAGATACGGGAGGGCCTGAACAATTTTGAGTTCGACGCCAAGACGTTTGGCTTCCACAGCCGCTACCAAGGCAGCATTTCTGGCATGTGTTGAACCATCGACCCCGACGTATACCGCACGAGTGTCGTAAGACTCACGTAGGTCGACACTGCCGGGTTCTTCACCGGTGTCTGGTTCGGACCCGTACACGATAACGGTGGGGCATTCAGCGTGAGCGGGCAATTCGGAAGCTACTGACCCAAGTATTCCACTCCAGAATTTGCTGCGGCCACGCTGGCCTATGACCACGAGTTCGGCATCGGCCGACAGTTGGACCAGAGCACCACTGGCATCATCGACCAGCGTTTGATAGCTCACTGTCTGCTCAATGGGATAGTCGCTCAATATCTCCCGTGCACTTGTGAGCTGGTCTTCTGCTATCTGGCGCGACATGCTGTCCATTTGCTCATGCGACGGGTAATTATCAAACGGGAAAAGATGGGCAGACACTACTGTCAGTGACGTATCTCGAAGAACCGCGGCACGGGCACCCCAGCGTAAGGCATTTATAGCGTGGGCCGAACCGTCAAAACCAACTAGCACACCAAGCTTCGGTGATTTTTCCGATGCCGCAACCATAACTATCCCCCGAGCTCAAGAACATTCGTAGGCAAATATGCACCTACGAAACAGTGTAGCTGCGGTTGGCAGTATTGAGAATCGTTGGCCTGCAAACTTAGCGATGATTCCAGGCAGCAACGTGCTGGCCTTTTAACAGCGTGTGCTTGCAAATACTGTGTGTCCTGGGGTGGCATAGTGCATAACGTCTCACCGTTGATCGCGCCGTAGACCGCAAAATTAGCCCCTATATTTGGTACCGTCACCTTATGACAGATTTGACGTCGCGGTGTGCCGCCCCGCATTTTCAAGCCGTAGTGGCTCAATTGGGTGTGCCGTATACACCTGCAGTGCAGCGTGGGCTGATCGACCAGCCTGCGCCGCTGTCGGCTGCTGTTAATCTAGACCGTGACGACATTAATCCGACCATTTCGCGGCCGATACGGACCGCACTATTGAACGCCACCATTTGGAGCTGATGACCCCCGTGAGTGATGCCCGCGCACACAATATGAATACGTTACGAGAAGTTGCCCAAGCCTTCAATGGTCAAGACCATGATCGAGCATTAGCGCTGTTGGAATCTCTTGACGCTGACAGTGTAGATGGCCTGCCCACCTCAGGCCACGTAGCCGAAGTGGCCGTACAATCACTCGATGCGTGGTATTCCAAAGACGGGATGCGAAACGGTAACGTTCGCATCATCCAGCGCGATGTTCCGCGTTCGGTGCGCAAGCTGACGCCTGACCTGGAAGCACTGGCCCGGAAAGGCCGTGCGCACCGTTCAATCGACAGTCTGCTGCGCCGCAACCCACAACACCTGGTTGCCGGTGCAGGCGCCTACATGGTTAGTGCTACGGTGGCCGCATTGGCCGACCAACGTGATGCAACATTTGAAAGCGTGCTGGATGAGTTGCTTCCCGAACAACAGGTAAGCGAACCCGTACCGGCCCCCACCCCTGTCGCAAAACCTGCCAAGACCTCCGCGACTGAAACGACTGTGGCTACCTCCCAACAGCACGCCACGGCAACCGAGACTAACGACGAGACCACTAGCAGCGCAGATCGCTACACGGCAATTGTCGAAACACGGTTCATGGCCGGGGTGAAAGAGCTACAACACTGGGTAGGGGAATCTCATCCGGTAACCGGCACCGGTTTGCCCAAACGTGCAGACATCAAAAATGTTGCGGCAACCATCGGTATCACCGCCGAAGGTGTCGCCAAAAAACAAGATCCAGAACCCGCCCCAGCCTCAGATACGGATTTGAGCATCGCAGCACAGCCACAACCAACCCGGTATGTGCAATCGGCACAGGCCATCCCAGAAGTCATGGCCTTCTTGGCTGCCCTACAAGAATGCGGGGTTATTGAAGTAGGTTCCACGAAGGTCCAGCCGGGTGCTGGAGCCCAAGACTTCGGATTTGAAAATGTTGATCAGCTGGATGCCGCCGAACAACTGGTGGCCACCTATGTTCGTGAAACTTTGACGTATGCGACACAAGGTGATGCAGCCGCTCAAACCGCGAAGTTCGTGCTCGATGCCGCGGCATCGGATACACCAGCAGTGGCCGACGACGCGGAAATCCTGGTCCCTCGCCTGCGCCAACTTGAAGCCATGGAACTCATTGACATCGTGGACGGAGTTGTGCGCATTCCTGCCCCATTAGCCGCCGCGGTACGCAGCGGAGTGGAACAAGCTAGCCAACATACTGTATAGCGCTTTACCATTATCGCATGCATTGGGCCCCGCAGTATTTGCGGGGCCCAATGTCTTCCTGTGCGGATTAGTGGTCGGTCGCTTTCTCAGCTCCCACACCGGTGAGCGAACGGACCTCCATTTCTGCTTGTTTGTCGGCATTCTCGCGAACCTTCGAGGTTTTCGAACCGATCCAACCCAAAAGGAACGACAGTGGGATCGAAATAATGCCGGGGTTTGTCAGCGGGTAAATCGCCAGGTCCACGTCCGGGAAGAACGAGGTCTCAGCACCCCACAGCACGGGCGAGAACAGGATCAGGGTAATCGAAGAGATCAACCCGCCATACATCGACCAGAGGGCACCGCGCGTGGTGAAGTTCTTCCAGAACAGTGAGTAGATGATCGTTGGCAGATTTGCTGAAGCAGCTACAGCAAAGGCCAAAGCAACCAGAAATGCCACGTTTTGGCCCTGGGCCCCGATACCACCCAGGATGGCCAGGATACCGACCACCACCACGGTTGCACGGCCGGCGCGCATTTCACCTCTGGTATCGAGTTTGCCTTTCTTGATGACTTGACCGTAAATATCGTGGGCAAATGACGCCGAAGCGGTAATGGTCAGACCGGCGACCACCGCCAGGATGGTAGCAAACGCGACCGCTGAAATAATACCTAGTAACAGGGTGCCACCGAGCTCATAGGCCAACAGTGCTGCAGCGGAGTTCTGACCGCCCGGAGCGTCAGCAATGACATCTGGGCCAACCAACACAGCTGCGCCGAAGCCCAGCACCAGGGTGCACAAGTAGAATCCGCCGATGAGCCAAATCGCCCACACCACAGATTTTCGTGCTTCTTTAGCCGTGGGAACCGTGTAGAACCGCATCAATACGTGGGGCAATCCTGCCGTGCCTAAGACAAGAGCCAACCCTAATGAAATGAAATCTAATTTCGTCAGGGTATTTATGCCGTATTGGAGGCCCGGATCAAGAATGGCTGAGGTTCCGGCCACGTTTGCGGCTTCACCCAGTATGGCTGAGAAATTGAAACCAAACAGGCCTAGCATCCAGACACTCATGACGCCCACACCGATGAGTAACAAGGTTGCCTTGATGATCTGCACCCAGGTGGTGCCTTTCATCCCGCCGATAAAGACGTAGAAGATCATTAAAACACCGACGATGGCTATAACTAAGGATTGGCCGACCTGCGAGTCGATCCCGAGTAGTAGCGAAACTAGAGCGCCGGCACCAGCCATCTGGGCCAGCAGATAGAAGATTGATACCAGCAGCGTAGAGGTTGCCGCAGCGATACGTACTGGACGCTGCCGTAATCGGAAACTGAGCACATCGGCCATCGTGAATTTGCCGGTGTTGCGCAACATCTCGGCAACCAGTAGCAAGGCCACAAGCCAGGCGACTAAGAAGCCGATCGAGTACAGAAACCCGTCATAACCGTAGATGGCAATGGCACCAACGATGCCCAAAAACGATGCTGCGGAAAGATAATCACCGGCAATTGCCGTACCATTTTGGGTTCCGGTAAATGACCGGCCGCCAGCATAGAAGTCCGTGGCAGTCTTGGTTTTCTTGGAGGCACGCAAAACGGCCCACAGTGTGATCCCTACAAAAACGACAAAAATACCAATATTTGCCCACGGGTTGCCCACTTCGGTAGATAAGCCGCTGGACGATTCAGCGGTCAGTAGTGCTGTAGTAGTCATGGCCGTTCTCCTGATGCCTGCTTGGCTGGTACGTATTCGATCCCATCATCTTGTTCTTCTGGTAAACCTTTGCCGGCGGCTTCCATGTTTTCGCGCAGCTCAGATGCAATTGGATCGATCTTGCGGTTGGCATACGAGACATAAGCCCCGGTAATAATAAATGTGGTCACGAACTGGGCCAGACCCAATACGATGCCTAAATTGATGTTGCCCCACACTTTGATGGCCATGAATTCTGGTGCGAAGGCTGCCACGGTAACAAAGGCTAGGTACCAGACCAAAAAGACCACGGTGAGGGGGAAAACAAAGCTGCGATGTGTGCGTCGCAACTGCTGAAATTGCTCGGATTTTTGTACTTGTCCAAAATCCGAATAGTCAATGGTGCTCATGATATTCCTCCAGAGCGGAGCAGGGATGACGTCGTTGTGGATGTCACGGTAGTTGGTGTGATGTGAGTCACGGAAGTCGCTGGGTGATGATCTGCGATGAACGGCTGGGTCTATGAGTTGAGCGGTCAAGCAGCTGTGGAAGTGATGGTTATCACCTAGCATGGAGGTATGCTTCCCATATTGCTTGCCTGCTCGGTGAACTCGGCACCGATCGCATACTCTGTCGTGAGTCGGTGGTCGGTTTGAGGCTGCGCAAAAAAGCACGCCGCATTGCTTCAGGCCCCGATGCGGATTACGAACAACTGATGGAACTGACCCGCGAACAACTCGTGGAAGCTCAACTGCGCAGCCTGCGGGCACAAATTTCGCCACACTTTATCTACAATTCACTCAATGCCATTGCCGGATTGATCCCCACCGATCCGGTGGGCGCAAGAGAATTACTCGTGGATTTTGCTGACTTCACCCGGTATTCGCTGGGCACTGAAGGCGATTTCACGACCCTGGAAGACGAGTTGGCTGCTGTAGAACACTATGTGGTGTTAGAAAAAGCCCGTTTTGGCCAGCGGCTTCAAGTCAGCCTTGATATTGCCCCTGAAGTGCTGGGTCTGGAAATCCCATTTTTGAGCGTCCAACCATTAGTCGAAAATGCAGTACGCCACGGAATGTATAACTCTGAACAAACCGGTCACGTATTTGTTCAAGCCAAAGACGTCGATACGTTTTCGCGGATTAGTGTCGAAGACGACGGCGTTGGGGCCGACCCACAGTTTATGGCTAAGGTCATGCGTGGCCAAGCAGAGGGGTCCCATGTGGGCTTGCGCAACGTAGACCTTCGACTACGCCAAGCCTACGGTGCCGGATACGGGCTAGAAATTGAAACCGCGATTGATTCCGGGATGAAAGTGTCGATGCGCATCCCCAAGTTTAAAACCCCATCACGCATCATCTCTGCATTCCCCGGAGAACAGGCATGACGAAATCTCAAGGGCTTCAGGTTCTTGCGGTGGATGATGAAGTCCCAGCCGTAGAACAAATGCGGTGGCTTTTAGAAGCCGACCCACTGGTAGCTGAGGTGCACACCGCGCTCAACGTTGCTGAGGCCAAAGCCGTTTTAGCTGAACATAATATTGACGTGGTGCTCTTAGACATTCATATGCCGGGACCAACCGGCATGGATTTGGCTCATGAGCTGCGCCGTTCTCAAGAAACACTGTTCCCGCACGTCATTTTTGTTACCGCCGATGCCAGGCCCGCCGTGCACGCCTTTGAACTGTCAGCACTGGATTATTTGCTCAAACCCGTGCGCCCTGCCCGGTTGCATGAAGCACTGCGTAAGACATTGCCCCGGGTAGATACCGGAGCTATTCCGCAAGTACAAGAACAGGGCAGAGTCACCATCCAACAAGGTGCCCAGCAGGTTTTGGTGCCGATTGCTGCTATTCGGTGGGCACAAGCCCAAGGCGACTACGCTCGGATCTACCTGGAAGACGAATCGTATCTGTTACGCATTTCATTGGCCGGTATTGAAGAGGAATGGGCAGCCTATGATTTTGTGCGAATCCATCGCTCACACATTGTAAATCTGAACTTCGCTACCAAAATTGTCCAGCAAGACGGGCGCATGTATATCCATTTAGGAGATACTGAATTACCGGTGAGCCGTCGCCTGATGCCCCAGGTGCGACAACGCCTAAAACAGCTGAATTTCCGCTCTGTCTCCCGGGGTGATGGATGACCGATCACGATGACCCCGCCGATGAAGACTTTGTGCTGGATTTAGTCCGTGAACCACAGCAGCGTTCACAGGTTCCCGAAGCTATCCGGGCCATGCGTGCCCGTCGTGTCACCGTGGATATGCCAACGGGTGTGCCCAGTGTCCAAGAGGTATTGCTCAACCCGCGGGGTCATGCCGCCGATGCGCAACCGTCCCAAGTCACGGTGCGGCGACTGATGCGGGTACAACTGCGACTGGGGATAAATTTGGCCGCCATATTTTTTGGGCTCGTAGTGGTGGCCAATGTGGCGTTTCTTTTTAGCCCCGCGCTGGCCGCCACAACGGTCGCCGGTATACCGCTGGAATGGTTATTTCCCGCCGTCGTCTGTATCCCACTGCCCATCATTTTGGGCTGGTTTTACGTCCGCCGAGCCACCGAAAATGAACAGAGCATTTATGCTGAACCCGTTGAAGCCCAGGACGTCTACCAGTGATACACGATCCCAGGCTCATCTTGACGGCTATTGGTGCGGTTTGTGTCGTGACCATTATTATCAGTGTCCACGGGCTACGCCGCAGCCGAACTACCCGGGACTTTTATGTCGCGTCGCGCCGGGTACCGCCCTGGATGAACGCCTCGGCGATTGCCGGAGAATATCTATCGGCGGCCAGTTTTTTAGGGGTCGCCGGGTTGATTATGGCCTATGGCACCCACGGATTGTGGTTTCCCGTTGGCTATACCGCCGGATTTTTATCGCTATTAGTGTTTGTTGCCGCCCCACTGCGCCGCTCGGGTGCCTACACGATCCCGGATTTGATGTCGTTACGATTCCC
>DXHA01000090.1 GCA_019113675.1 Candidatus Yaniella excrementigallinarum | reverse complement strand
ATGCTGAAGACGTATATGAATGAAGGAATAGTCAGGGGCAGTGTGAGGATAAAAGCACTGAGCAATACAAGACTAACAACCGTTAAAACAAAGAAAAAAGTACTGTTCGAAATAGCGTTTTTTCTTTGTTTTTCACGTATAGGCATTTCTGTGAGTCCTCATAAAATTTACTGGTAGACGAATATATCATTGTCATTTATAGCTAAATTTGTCAGTAAGAAACTCATTCACCCGGTTTGTGACGTTTTGCATATTTCTGTAGCAGGGTCATTTAGAAGAAAGACACCCGTTTGTTCTCAACATGTTCCTAAACAAACGGTGCGTGTAGATACAGCCGTCTACGTGTTCGTTGTTCATGGTCAGCTCGAGGGCCGTTCGTAGTTGTCTAGGCAAATCTGCTTTAGCGCAGCAAAAAATATTGGTTCAGAGCAGGTTCTTGTGAACCTGCCATTGGCCCATGGTCTTGAACTACTGTTGTGTTATGGATAATCGAGCCGCAATACGGCAATTTCTGGTCACACGTCGAGCCAAGCTGCGCCCTGAAGATACCGGACTGCCCGATTTCGGTGGAGTCCGTCGCGTGCCCGGGCTGCGTCGCGAAGAGGTGGCGTTATTGGCCGGGGTGAGCGTGGAGTATTACACTCGCCTGGAACGAGGCGGACGAGCCGGAGCTTCAGACAGCGTTCTAGAAGGCCTGGCACGAGGGCTTCATCTAAACGAGGCCGAGCGGCAGCACCTATATGACTTAGCCCGCGCCGCTGGACCGGCCCCGCATGCATCACCGCGCAAGAGGGGCAAAGTGTCGGCGAGCCTGCAGCGTCTGCTGGACGGGATGCCCGGGATCCCCGCATTTATTCGCAACGGTCGTCTGGATGTATTGGCAATCAATGCGCTTGGCCAAATGCTGTACTCGGAAGCGTTTGTGAACCCTGATCGTCCGGTTAATCTTGCCCGGTTCTGTTTCCTTGATGCTGGAGCTCACCGTTTATATCCGGACTGGCAGAAAGCTGCCGAGACTTCCGTGGCGCTGCTGGACACTGAAACCGGCCGGGACCCGGGCAATTCGGAAATGGCTGAACTGGTTGCAGAACTTTCTGACCGATCGGAAGAATTCCGTGCCCTGTGGGCCCGGCACGATGTCCGCCTGCATCAAAGTGGGTATAAGGAGTTTCGTCATCCAGCGGTCGGGGATTTACAGCTCAGCTTTAACGCACTAACCCTACCCGCCGAGCCCGGGCTGACGCTGACGGCACTTAGTGCCGAACCCAACACGCCATCGGAGTCGGGAATGCAGCGGTTGATCGAACTAGTCCACGGCACCGCGACGCCGGTCAGCGCGCCAGCGGGCGTTTCACGCTGAAGATAGTTGGGAACAGCTCAAGTCGGATCTATCGAGGTGTGACGCGGACCGTTGCCGCACGCGTCTTGTCAGCGATCATTGGTGGAAGATAGGGGCTTCCAGCGTATTTCGCTTCATAGCCGGCATCGATGTTGTCATTGAGTTCCGGATCGGTGATCGGCGTGAATTCGACTTCGTATTCTTGGCCGGCAGCCGTGATCTTGCCGACGCCCTGCTCAAGCGCTGAGCGGTACCACCGTCCATTGGTGCCGTTATAGGCTCGCACATAGAGTCCGCTATCGACAACGACAGACCAGATCCAGGTTAGGGTGCCGGTTGTCTTGCCATCAGCGTGATACACCGCAATATGGAAATCATCGGTGTCAGCAATGCTTTGAAGTTGTTGTGCTGTCCAGTCATTCATGGAACAAATGTCCTTTCTAATGTCGGAGTTTAGTTGCCGCTATACACCGGAAAGATGCTGTGCTTGCCATAATCCGTATCCTGTAGGTTCCGCAGCGTCGTCATATCGTCGTCGGAGATTTCGAAATCGACCTGCGCGTTGGCACGCATGTGCTGGGGGGTTGGCTGTCTTGGGTAGCGAAACAGTGTCTAGCTGCAGGGTGTAACGGATGCACAGCTGGGGCACCGATACCCCATAGCGGTCTGCCATGGCTTGCAGCTGAGGGTTTTGCAGGATCTCACCGTGGGCGATGGGCGAGTACGCCTCTACGATAATGTTGTTGCTCTGACAGTAGTCGATCAGCTCGGTGGGGGTATTACCCGCGTGCACGAGTATCTGATTGACCTGGGGCGCAATTGTGCAGGATCCCAAAATATTTTCTAGGTCGTGCTGTTGGAAATTGGAGACGCCGATGGCCCGGATTTTGCCTTCCTGGTGGGCTTCTTCCATTGCCCGCCAAGCGGCTCGGTTGCCTTCAGCGTAGTCACCGCCGCGGAAATCGTCCCAGGGCTGTGGACTATGGATGAGCAACAAATCAATGTAATCAATATCCAGGGTCGCTAATGATTCATCAATCGCAGCAACCGCCTGATCATAATCCTTAATTTCTGCGGCTAATTTGGTTGACACGAAGAGGTCTTCACGGGCGACGTCGCTGTTGCGGATCCCCTCACCGACGCCACGTTCGTTGCCATAGGCCTGGGCGGTATCGATGTTTCGGTATCCGAGCTCCAGGGCGGTACGGACGGCCTCGGCGGCTTGGTCATCATAGATGAACCAGGTACCCAACCCCAGTTTAGGGATCCGGACGTCGTTGGCCAGCGTATAAGTTTCATTGAATATGGTCATGCAATATCTCCGCTCTGTGGCAGTTCGTTATATACCTCATCGGCGACCGGTTCCAACCACTCATTACTAACGTCCTGGCCGGGTGTAACGAATGCGAGATGGGAAAACCATGAGTCAGCTTTCGCTCCGTGCCAATGCTTTGTACCGGCTGGTACACGGATGACCGTTCCGGGTTCCATACTGACCGGGTCTTCACCTTCGGCTTGGTACCAGCCACTACCGGCCGTGCACAACAGGACTTGATCACCGGCTCCGTTCGTGCCGTGGTGGATATGCCAGTTATTACGGCAGCCCGGCTCGAAAGTGACGTTGCTGACCGGGACCGTCCCATCGGTCAGCGGTGCTAGATAGCTTTGCCCGATGAAGTACTGTGCGAAAGCATTATTGGGTTCCCCAAGTGGGAATATTTGGTCGAATTCGTGCTCAGCCATAGGTTGCTCCTTTCGGCAGGCTTTATGGTTCCACGGTATGCCCGGTGTTGGGTTGCTGCCAGGCCCTGCCAGTACCCCTCCCGATAGGGCCTGGTAACAGCGAAAGTACGGACGTTGAATAGTCGATGAAACCATTAAGAGCCACTGTAGGAATGGAGCTGACCTGAATAACCAAGAACATCACGCCGGTTGGACCGGCGGTATGGGTGCCACATCAGTGCTGAAAGGCATTGTCGAAGACAAACAGTAACCGCCGGTTGGCACAGACAAGAGTGAACTGCGCCGGAGGTACTTACCGATGAGGGCAATAAAAGTGCATGATGACCTCGATAATGACGGATTACTTAGAAGTGTTCTAATTTAGCGTGATTGGGAACCGGTAGTTCACTGGCCCATTCGAGAGCAAACCTAGCTCAGGCAAGTAATTAGTGCCGTTGTTTCGTCTGCTTCTAGGCCGAAAGCCCCCATGTTGCTCTATGTGAACTACAGCACCCGTGTGAACCACACAACGTCCTAAGATGGCGGGCAGCTAAGCGATGATTTAGAGGTTCCAAGGAGACTCCCGTGGTACACGCGCATTTCAAGCTTGAGGGTACTGACCCTGAAATGGCTCAACAAGTTGAAGCGCAGTGCTGAAGAAGTCTGAATCCGATTCAAGGTGATCAAACAGTAGGGCAGTGGTGTTTGGATCGTTGTGTCCATTCTGCCTTTGTTCCACCAAATGTATCTGAGAGGTTGACCGTGACTACTTTTGCTAACGGACTTACTGCCATCGAACTGACCGACAAAGAGCGCAGTGCGCTTAAGGAACTGTCGGAATTTCCCTTCTACGAAGCCGTCCTGGGGCGGCGATCGCGTCGTTTCCCTGTCGGTGGGCAGATTCCCGATGGTGTTCTGGCCTTCACCAGTCGTAAGGAACCTCGTCCCTTGACCGATCTCCAGCGTGCGTTGGTTCTGGCCACTGTCACGGGGCAGACCGGCTGGCATTTCGGCATCACTCGCCACCCCGGATACCAGCCGCAGTTTCCCAACTATA
The DNA here is from genome assembly GCA_019113675.1 of Candidatus Yaniella excrementigallinarum. Taxonomy (GTDB): domain Bacteria; phylum Actinomycetota; class Actinomycetes; order Actinomycetales; family Micrococcaceae; genus Yaniella; species Yaniella excrementigallinarum. The sequence goes on along the minus strand of DXHA01000090.1, from coordinate 3,049 downwards.
GCGGTTCGGCCATCGGCAGGACATTTCCGTCTGCAGCTGGTTTCCACACGACGCAGTTCTTCTTCACCGATGATTCGGGCACGTATTATCTGCCGACTCGTGATGGTGTACTGGACAGCCAGTTGGACGTCGAAACGTTCGGTTCCGATGATGCGGTGGAGAATGCGCTGAACGCGGTGTTGGCCCGGGCACAACGCATCAGTGATCATCGACTCCACTTGCCTCGTGAGCAACCCTATTTCGAAGGCCACAACACCTGGATCGGAAATTGGCCAGGGTCGCTACTTGTCATTCCTGTGGCGGATCTTGCTCAACAGACGCTGCTCAACATCGCGTTCTTCGCCCAGAATGGGTACGCCATCTACGACGACATCAACGATCGGCCGATTCCAGGGGTGGAGAAGTTCAGACATCGTCTCCAGCATTCTGATGATCCGCAGCCGTTGAGCTTCGTCGAGCAGTATTCCTTGGCTGAGGCAAGTGCTGAGCTGATGACGTCGACCTATGTCGGGCATCTGGCCTTGGGCGCGATCGGATTAGGTGGGTGGAGCTTCGACGGCATCGACAGACTTTCGGTCCTTGGCGCGTCGGGCGAACCTGAAGTTCCGGGGTTGGGGTTTCGGTTCGACGTCGATGACCGTTGGCCGATGCCAAATCCGACGGGGCGTGACGGTGTGTTTGAGTCCTTTACCCGTCAGCATTTCGGGTCGATGCGTGCAGTTGTCGAGGCTCTGGTCGGACGCAAATTCGGTCAGGGTGGTCCGTTCAATCCGCACACGCCGGGTCCATGGAAGGACTCAACAAGAGTGCGGGCAGCTGCTGCGCCGTTCGACGAGGAATTCATCGAGCTGCTCACGGTTCAGGCCGAGTATGTCGATGAGACGTTCGGCAAGTTCCCCGGCACTGTGCCATCGGTGTGGATCATGAACTATTTGCAAGCACAACACCTCGACACCGACTTCTACGATGAGAAGTTCCAGCCGGGTGCCTATCTGAGCACGCATGCCAGAGAACAGGAACGTTGGAACAGCTGATTATTTGTCAATGCAATGACACTGGGAGTTCTTCCCTTGGTCCAGGGTCGGTTTCGTGCCCTGGATCTTCGGGCCGAAAGCCCCCATGTTGCTCTATGTGAACTACAGCACCCCTGTGATCCACAGAACGTCCTATGATGGCGGGCAGCTAAGCGATAATTTCGAAATTCCAAGGAGACTGCCCGTGGTTGATACGCATTCCAAGCTTGAAGGTATTGACGCTGAAGGACTTAACAAGCTGGCAACAAAGAATAAAGAGAACCCATCAGGCGGGCATAAGGTAATCAAGACCAAGACGATCGCGGAAGCTGGTTTTCGCAATCTGACCTATGTTCGCGACCATAAACCTTTTCTGATCTCGGAGCCACCGCAGCTTCTTGGCGATGACGATGCCCCCAACCCAACGGAATATGCCCTGGGAGCTCTTGGCTCGTGCATCTCGGTGGGACTGTTGGCCAACGCCACAGAACGAGGCGTGACGCTAGATAAGATCGAAGTCGACCTGGAGGGCGACATCGACATCTCTGCAACCTGGGGTGTAGGAGACCTGGATCCCCAAAAGGTTCTCGGAGTCTCACATGTTCGGGTTAACGTCACGCTGGACGGTGACGCCGATGATGCAACGCTTCAGGAGATCACAGATGCAGCAATCAAATGGTCACCGGTGGTAAACACCTTTACACGTCAGGTGACATTCGATACGCAATTGAACGCCGAGAAAAATTAAACTGCGTACCACGGGACTCAAATGCATCTGGATACTGCTGTGAAACCGCTTGCCGAGGTTGCTATACCTGATGCTCTACTGCACACCGTTAGTCAACGCGCCAATGATATTGACTCGGGAAAATACGTTACAAGAGACATCTTCCCGGCATTAGCCAATGCGGGACTGGTTGACCTGGGTGCCCCGTTTAATGCAGCCAACAAGTTAGTGCACCAAGCCGGAGTGCTGCATGATCTAGCAGAACGATCCCTTAGCGTGGCCTTTGCCCTGTGGGGACACCGCATGGCCATCGAGTACTTGACGATCACCGGCGGTGCTTTTGCCGAAACACTGCTACCACAACTGCGTGCCGGTACGACTCCGGGCGTCTCCGCGATGGCCCCGGGATTCAAAAATTTTGCCGGCGCCGGCGATTTGGGTCTGTGGCTGCAGTACGATGATGACGGAAGTCTTCGGCTGTCTGGACGTTTAGATTGGGCCTCGAATCTGTATTCCGATGCTATGGTGGTGGCCCCGGCATATGGGCCTAAAAACGCCAGCGGGTCTCGGCAAAAAGTCATTATTGCATTCCCGCTCAACGCCCCTGGAATAACCGTGGGACCGCAGCTGGATCTTTTAGCGCTGCAAGGCACAGCATCAACCTTCGTGACAATAGACGACGTCGTAATTGACGAACAACACATACTGACCGATAATTTTGATGCCTTCATACAACGCGCTCGCCCAACGCTGAGTACGCTACAGTCAAGTTTTTGTCTTGGCCTAGCCACCGCAAGTTATCAACAAGCACACCACAATGCCACCGGCCTCAACGCGGTCTTTAGCCCACAAATTCAAAAGCTTGGCGAACAGCTTGCGACAGCCAAACAACACCTTTCCGACCTTGCCCACAGGGTAGCAACAGATAATCCGCCCCACCCCAAGCAGCTCTTGTCGTTGCGCGTAGAGGCCGGCCGGCTGGCCGCTGATCTGGCAACACTTGAACTGAAAACAGCCGGGGGCAAAGGCTACGTAACGACCTCAGACACAAACCGGCGCTACCGGGAAGCAACCTTTATCCCAGTGCAGTCCCCATCTGAAGCGCAATTGCAGTGGGAATTAGACCGATCCTGAGGTCCAGCCACCCGTCAGAAAACATCAACAACATGATTTTTAGTCCCCCGCCTTCACCCGATAACAACTCCATGGTCGGCATGCGGCGAGATCTGAGCCGACGACAGTTATTCGGTTTGGGCGCTGGCGCCTCAGCGGCCCTACTTGCAGCATGTGCTTCACCAACGGCTCCCAC
>DXHA01000089.1 GCA_019113675.1 Candidatus Yaniella excrementigallinarum | reverse complement strand
ATCGAAAGCAGCAAAACGAGCCGATAAACTCATTGAAATGACGGGGCTTAAAGGTTTTGAAAAGTCTTTACCTCATGAACTATCAGGCGGCATGCAACAACGTGTATCCCTTTGCCGATCCCTACTGCATGAGCCGGACGTCTTACTTATGGACGAGCCTTTCGGGGCTCTTGATGCTCTGACGCGTGAGCGTATGAACATCGAACTACATCGAATCTGGAGAGAGACCGGTACAACCGTTGTCATGGTCACACACTCCGTCCCAGAAGCGGTTTATCTAGCCAATCGTGTCGTGGTGATGAGTGCCCGGCCAGGACGAATACTCAAGGACATTAAAGTGAACTTGGGCAACCACCGGCACTATACCGAAAGCATAGAAAACCCGGAATTTGCGAAAGTGGCCAACGAAGTACGAGAACTCCTAGGCGCATCACACACCGGCGACTAGCGTTACACTTTCAAATGTTTGTAAGCCCGGAGCGACTTTGTAGTTCCGGGCCTACTCACGAGGTTTACAGGATCAGGCACTCTCTCGTCTGATGATTTCGCCCACTATATGCTCAATTCTGGGCTGGTCCGCATAGAGAGCGATATCGGCCGCCATCTCCCCGATGTTTTCGAGCGGAAAACGCATCGTCGTTAGAGCCGGTGAGTAATGTCTCGAATATGGTATGTCACCGAAGCCAGCCACCCATAGATCATGCGGAACGTTTAGACCCGCATCCCGAAACGCAGCGATCGCTCCGAGCGCCATCACGTCGTTTGCAGCGATTACTATCAAACCTCGGAGGTCTTCGATGTCTCGAGACTCGACTAGTGCTGTGGCTGCGTCGTAGCCGCCTGGCGTAGAAAAGGCATCGGAAGTGATGTCCTCTGCAGCAAGACCCGCTCTCTCCAAAGCCACCTTGAAGCCATCCCTACGATCGGCCGCAGTGACGATGTCATCGGGGCCGCCAAGAAACGCAAAACGACGATGTCCCTCCCGAATGAAAGTCTCCGCCAGAACTACGCCTGCATTGTAATTATCAATCGTCACCGCGCTGGCTTCATCCAGCCATGCTTGACCAATCGTAACAACTTTGCCACCGTTGTCCTGATACCGGTCCAGTTCAGTCACAAGACCCGGGTCAATCTCCTGCCGGCGTGATCCTGCCATGATAATGGCCCGGGTTCGATGTGCGATAAAAGCGCTCACTTGACCTGCCCCTGTGCCGTCCCCTGCCGTCAGGAGCATCTGCTGGCCTTCAGCAAAAGCTCTGCGCTGCACACCTTTGGCTATCGACGAGAAATAGGGGTCTGCGATGTCATGCACGACTAAGCCGATCAGCCCGGTCGTTGATCGAGCCAAGCCCTGCGCTTGTGCGTTCGGGACATAGCCCAATGCTTGCGCAGACGCACGGACTCGTACAGCAATGCTCTCGGCCGGCTTACGACTAGAACCGTTGAGAACACGTGACGCCGTCGCCAGGGAGACCCCTGCATGACGAGCAACTTTGGCGAGGGTAACTGCGCTCAATCTCTACCTCATCTTTACTATGCCCCTAAGTGTGTCGCATACGGCGCTGACACACAATTTTGGTGGATGTGTTGACAATCACATCAATTAGATCATAGTGTGGAAAACGCTTTCCAATCAAGTTTACTGCTAGGAGTTGAAATGACCAAGCAACGTGTTCTTCGAATCGCGATGAACGGCATTACCGGTCGCATGGGGTACCGTCAACATCTACTACGGTCAATCTTGCCCATCCGAGATCAAGGCGGAATTACGCTGGCCGATGGCACCACTGTGACAGTGGAACCCATCCTGGTTGGACGCAACGCAGACAAGGTTCGTGAATTAGCGAACAAGCACGACGTAGAACAGTGGACCACCGATCTTGACTCAGTCATTAACGATCCCACCATCGACATCATTTTCGATGCCTCAATGACCAGCCTCCGCGCCGAAACACTGAAAAAGGCCATGCTGGCTGGTAAACACATTTTCACTGAAAAACCCACCGCAGAGACTCTTGAGGAAGCCGTTGAATTAGCACAGCTGGCTCAAGACCGCGGGCTCACTGCCGGAGTCGTGCACGATAAACTCTACCTACCAGGACTCGTGAAACTTCGCCGCCTGGTTGAGGAAGGTTTCTTCGGTCGCATTCTCTCCCTCCGCGGAGAATTCGGTTATTGGGTCTTTGAGGGCGACCATCAGCAGGCCCAGCGTCCATCATGGAACTACCGTCGCGAAGATGGTGGCTCGATGACCACCGATATGTTCTGCCACTGGAACTATGTCCTAGAAGGCATTGTGGGATCGGTCAAGTCCGTCACTTCCAAGGCCACAACCCACATTCCTGTCCGTTGGGACGAGCAAGATAGGGAATACATCGCTACCGCCGACGATGCAGCATACGGGGTCTTTGAGCTGGAAACCCCAGATGGTGATCCAGTAGTCGCCCAGATTAATTCCTCGTGGGCAGTCCGGGTGTATCGCGACGAACTCGTGGAATTCCAGCTGGACGGCACCCACGGCTCAGCAGTCGCCGGACTCAATAAATGTGTCGCTCAACAGCGTGCACACACTCCAATGCCGGTCTGGAATCCAGATCTACCCGTGACGGAATCCTACCGTGACCAGTGGCTTGAAGTCCCAGCAAACGCCGAACTCGACAACGGTTTCAAACTGCAGTGGGAAGAGTTTCTCTCCGATGTCATCGCCGGACGTGATCATCGGTTCGGATTGCTCTCTGCAGCACGCGGCGTTCAGCTCGCCGAACTCGGCCTACAATCTTCCGCGGAACGTCGCACAATCGACATACCCGAAATCACGCTCTCCACATCCGATCTACACGAAGCTGAGGCTATTCGATGAAATCAGTATTCTTGCCAGACCATAATGGTTCCCTGACCGAATACGTACTCTCAAAGCCAGGAACCTGGACCCGTCCCGTAGCCCCCATCCAATCCCGCAAAGTCTACGCAGCTTCACATGTGATCCCAGATATTCACGGAGATAACACACCCGGAGCGCCAGCTCAAATAGACTGGGAGGCGACGCTTGGCTTCCGCCACGAAATCTGGTCTTATGGCCTCGGCGTAGCCGACGCCATGGATACAGCACAGCGAGGCATGGGACTGGATTGGGCAGCCACCCAACAACTCATCCGTCGCTCCACTGCTGAAGCATCAGCAGCTCTTGCCACTGGCAACCAAGCGTTGCAAGGCCGAACTGTTCGCGACCTTATTGCCTGTGGGGCAGGCACCGATCAACTAGACCCAGCCGATGTCCGCGCTGGCGAGACCGGGCTCCGTGCTGTATTAGAAGCCTACCGGGAGCAAATCGAGGTCGTTGAAGGAGCCGGAGCCAAGGTCATCCTCATGGCTTCGCGTGCACTAGTCCAAGCCGCCAGCGGTGCTGAAGACTACCTCCGGGTCTACACCCAACTACTGAAGGAAGTCCATCAACCTGTGATTCTGCATTGGCTTGGGACGATGTTTGATCCAGCATTGGTTGGCTACTGGGGCAGCGAAAATATTGACGTCGCCACTGAAACATTTCTCGACCTTATCAAAAATAATGCGGACAAAGTCGATGGGGTCAAAGTATCCCTTTTAGATGCGGAACACGAGACCAAGTTGCGAGCGCAGCTCCCTTCTGGTGTACGTCTCTACACGGGCGATGATTTCAACTATCCCGAGCTCATCGACGGTGACGGTAGTTGTTATTCTGACGCATTATTGGGTATTTTCGCTGCGATTTATCCGGCTGCTTCCACTGCGCTGCAAGCCTATGATTCGGGTCATTCAGCGAAAGCTCGTGCAATTTTAGATTCGACGGAAGCGCTCGGCCGCCACATTTTCGCAGCCCCAACGTTCTATTACAAGTGCGGTGTTGCGTTTTTGTCCTGGCTCAACGGCAGCCAACCAGGTTTCCAAATGGTCGGAGGACTGCATTCAGGCCGGTCTATGTCACATCTGGTTCGTCTCTTCGAATTAGCAGATCAAGCCGGGCTACTAACCGATCCTGACCTCGCCGCGCAGCGCATGACCACTTTCCTCGCAGGAGCTGGGGTTGCAACACCGACCCTGGTTACAGCGAGCACAAATGGAGGTAAGCTATGAGCTCCGAATTTCATTTATCACTCAATACGGGCACAACACGGGACTTGACCCTCAAGCAGGCCGTGAATGCCACTGCTCGAGCCGGTTTAGGTTACATCGGCGTATGGCGCGATCGAGTGGCAGAGGCTGGTCTCGATAACGCAGTCAAAATGATTTCAGATGCAGGCTTACAGGTTTCAAGCCTCTGTCGCGGTGGCTTCCTGACCGCCGCTGATGAATCAGGCCGTCAAGAGGCGCTTGAAAGCAATAAAGCCGCGATTCGAGAAGCAAGAGCCCTGGGCACCAGTGAATTGATCATGGTCGTTGGGGGGCTGCCGGCAGCCGCACACGTATTGGGCGGTAACGGCGACCGTTCCGACAAAGATCTAGTGGCAGCCCGAGACCGTGTAGCAAAGGGCCTGGCCGAACTTGTTCCTTACGCCTTGAAGCACGGGGTACGTCTGGTGCTGGAGGCACTTCATCCTATGTATGCGGCAGATCGTGCTGTGCTTTCTACGCTCAAGCAGGCATTAGACCTGGCAGCACCACACCCGGTAGAAGCTGTGGGCGTTGTCGTAGACACGTTTCATGTCTGGTGGGACCCAGATCTCGAGAGCCAAATCGCTCGAGCCGGAGCTGAAGGCCGATTGGCTTCGTATCAAGTCTGTGATTTTAACCTTCCCATCGCCCCAGATGCTCTGC
>DXHA01000088.1 GCA_019113675.1 Candidatus Yaniella excrementigallinarum | reverse complement strand
CTCCGATGCACTTATCTCATCGTGTACGAGCCGTTGTGGACTGCGCAAAATCCGTCAGTAAAACAATGTCTCCTACTAGCGGGCTCTAAGGTAAGTGATCCCCGGTTTCTCCGGGGAACTTCTACGAAAATACCCGCTTGTGCCCAGGTTTGCCAAGGCCACATACTAGACACAATTCTAACGTGAGCTATATCACCCACGCATGTAAAATTCGGGGCAATATCGTGAAGGAGCGGTATACGTGACAGTCACTTCTGACCAAACCCATCTTCCTGTGGCCAACTGGTTCGATCCGTATGAGGCTATGGCTGATCCCTACCCACAATACGAGCGGCTAAGAAAGCTTGGACCTGTAGTCTCTGCACCGTCTGTTGGGCGAGTGTTTATCACAAACCATGCCGCGGTCAGCGAAGCCGAGCATACCCCAGAGGTCTTCAGTTCGTATTCGGAAACAAACCTCACAATGGTTCGTGCTCTCGGTACGCGTCCCATGCTGCGAAAAGACGATCCTGAGCATGCCACAGAACGCTCCGCGATTAACCCGACGCTACGTCCTCGAGCAGTAAAGAATCTGTGGTCTCCGAAATTTGAAGACACCGTAAACACTTGGCTCGACCATCTTGTTGACGTGGGTCCTGAAACCGCTGATGTAAATGTTGATTTTGCAGCCCCTATTGCCAGTCAAAACCTTATCGATCTCGTAGGTTTCCCGGATACTGTTGACGTCGAGGATATGCGCCGCTGGTCTCTAGATTTCATCGCAGGAACAGGGAATATCCTTGACGATCCGGCGATCTGGCGCCGCTGCGACACAAGCCAGAAAGAAGTTGATACCGTCCTCGATGAACTGTTGCCCTATCTTCGCAATAATCCTGATGGTTCCATTACGTCGCATTTACTAGAAGTTGGCTTGCCTGAAGAAGTCGTGCGGGCCAATGTAAAACTGACGATCTCCGGTGGTATGAACGAGCCACAACACATGATCTCGAACCTTGTCTGGGCGTTATCACTGCATCCAGAGCAAAAGGAACTGGTATTTAGCGGCGAAGTGTCGTGGGATAACGCTTTCGAAGAGGCCGTCCGGTGGCAGTCACCCATTGGCATGCTGCCTCGCGAAATTGCTGCAGATACAGAATTCTTCGGATCTGCCCTAGCCAAGGGCACTAATGTTGGTCTTCTGCTCGCCAGCGCTAATCGCGATCCTGAAGCATTCGACGACCCCGATACATTCGATGTTCGTCGAACCGCCCGTGGACACGTCGGCTTTGGCAGCGGGGTCCATCTATGTGCCGGTCGTTGGGCTGCAAAGAACGCCATCGCTGCGCATGCACTGCCGCTATTATACGAACGTATACCTGACTTGCAACTGGCAACAGACCGACAGCCAACATGGGATGGTTGGGTCTTCCGCGGTCTCAATACCTTGCCTGTCACCTGGTAAGTTTCCACCACTTCACCTTGTGAAATAGTACTCCTGCTGTTTCGTCATATTTCTGCATCAAAGAGGGTCTCATGACAACACTTTCCCAGCCCAAAAGAACCCGACTGTCAAAAGAAGAAAAGCGTGTTCTGGGGGCCACGCTAGTCGGTACGACAGTCGAATGGTACGACTTCTTTATCTACGCCAATGCTGCTGCCATCGTCTTCGCCTCTCAATATTTCGGTCCCGTTGGCGAAGACAATCCCCAGCTAGCACAGCTATTTTCATACGCTTCAATCGGTATATCATTCTTATTCCGCCCACTCGGAGCAGTTATTGCCGGCTGGATTGGTGACAAGTTCGGTCGCCGAGTCGTACTCATGCTGACCTTGGGGCTGATGGGCCTTGCAACGACACTCGTTGGGCTGCTACCAACCTATGCTTCCATAGGTATTTGGGCACCGATCCTGCTGATGGTGCTAAGAATTCTCCAATGGGTCTCGGCAGGCGGCGAATGGGGTGGGGCAGCCTTGATGGCCGTTGAGCACGCGCCCACAAAACGCCGGGGTCTATTTGGTGCCTACCCTCAGATTGGTGTTCCGCTGGGGATGTTATTGGCATCAGCCATTCTTGGAATTTTCTCTCTGGCACTATCTTCTGAACAATTCCACAACTGGGGGTGGAGGGTTCCATTCCTATTGTCGTTTGTTCTGATTTTCATCGGCTACTACATCCGCCAGCGTGTGGCCGAAACACCAGTTTTCCAGGAATTGCGCGAAAATGCTGATCAAACCAAAACTCCTCTAAAACAACTGTTTAAAGAAGACTGGAGGACGGTAGTCAAAGCCGCCTTGGCCTTTGCTGGAAATAATGCTGCCGGTTATATGGTGACAGGTGGTTTTGTGTTGGGCTACGTCACATCCACGCATGGCGTCTCGGAGACAAACATGCTCATGCTGGTATCTCTGGCCGCAGCCATCTGGATTTTCACCACACTGTTTGCTGGCATCATTTCGGATCGCATTGGCAGACGACGCACATATCTGTTCGGTTTTGCCTTCCAGCTCATCTGGTCAATTCCGATGTTCCTGCTTATCGACACCGGAAAGATGGGCCTAATCGTCTTCGCCGTGCTGATATTCACCATCCCAATTGGCCTGAGCTATGGCCCGCAGTCAGCAATGTATTCCGAAATGTTCCCATCGCGCACCCGACTATCAGGAGTCTCCATTTCCTATGCGATAGGCGCCATTTTGGGCGGCGCGTTTGCTCCTACAATTGCCCAGTATCTAGTGAGCCAAACAGGTTGGGTAGGCACCGTCGGAATTTACTTGATGATCATGGCACTCATTTCCGGGATCGCCGTCTTTTTGATCCGCGAACCGTTAGGTGCACCACTGACTCCACAACTAGAAGAAGAGGCTGCCGCAAAAATACCGCAACCACACTAAATACAGACCAGACCAAAGGCCAAGATACTCCTTCCATGTTGCCGAAGGAGTCTCTTGGCCCCTCTGGTTTC
>DXHA01000087.1 GCA_019113675.1 Candidatus Yaniella excrementigallinarum | reverse complement strand
TCGATGGGCCTGCTGAGTATGATCGCCCAAGATTTCAGCATCAGCGAAGATACCGCCGGGGTAATTATTACGGCATATGCCTTAGGCGTAGTCGTCGGGGCGCCGTTGATCACCACTTTGACCGGGATGATTCCGCGTCGTCGTTTATTGCTGCTATTGATGGCTGCCTTTACTATCGGTAACGGCCTATCGGTATTTGCCACCGATTATCACGTGCTTATTGCCGCTCGTTTTATCGCCGGCCTGCCCCACGGAGCCTATTTTTCAGTAGCCGGGCTCTCTGCGGCATCGATGGCACCGGTAGCGCAACGCGGTCGGGCCGTAGCCTTTATCGGCATGGGCTTATCCGTAGCTACGGTAGTTGGGGTACCGGCCGCCCAGGCATTGGGTTCTGCGCTAGGTTGGCCGGCTGCTTATGCACTTGTGGCAATTATCGGGTTGATAACGATCGTGGCGCTGTGGTTTTGGATGCCACATATGACCAAAATGAAACCCACAAATCCTGTTACAGAATTGGGCGCGCTGCGCCGTAGTCAGGTGTGGTTGACGCTAGCCATGGGCACCGTTGGGTTTGGTGGCATGTTCGCGGTGTATACCTATATCTCCTGGACGATGACCCAGCGTGCCGGCTTAGACCCCTCGTGGATGTGGCTGGTACTAATGGTCTATGGGGTCGGTTCGGTGGCAGGAACCTGGTTTGGTGGCCTTCTGGCGGATCGTAATCTGGAATTTGGCATCCTTTTTGCCTTGGCGATGATCGCTGTGGCGTTGACGACGTTTTATTTCACCTCGGTGAATCCCGTGCTAGGTGTTCTCAATTTCGGTGTGGTGGGATTCTTTGGCACCAGCCTGGTACCCAGCCTACAGATCCGGCTGATGGATGTTGCCGGCGATGCCCAAACCCTGGCTGCAGCCCTAAACCACTCGGCACTTAATTTGGCCAACGCTTCCGGGGCCGCCATTGGTGGTTCGGTGATTGCCGCAGGGTTTGGTTACGCTGCCCCGGCCTTGGCCGGTACCGTACTGGCGGTGACCGCCATGGTGGTGTGGGTACCAACCTTTGTCCTTCGACGCCGTCAGCTTGGCCGTCACACCGCTGGGTAAGTGATTTATACTCTAGAGTAGACAGCCGTCCAGCACGGCTTTGAAATAGGGTAACTGCACTAGCACGCTGGTAGTTAATAACACCGCAGCAATACCCAGCATCCCAGAAACGGGCGCGATGCCCTGTACCCCGGCAGGTGGTGCAATCAAATGCCGGATCCGGTCTGTTCCAGCAGCATGCAAAGCCACTGATCCGCAGGCTGGTCTGGCGGCTTGTCCGGATTTCTCACCGATTTTCAGTAAAGCACTGGCTAGCACCGGGGTGCTGGTGGCAGCTCGTCCAGCGTTATCTGCTGCCATTTCCAGATAATGGGGTATGGCAGCTTCGATAGTGGCGACAAATGGAATCCAGCGCAGCGGTCGTATCAGTCCGTGCAGTATACCCAACACAAGATGGTGGAGCTGATGCAGGTGTGCGGCTTCATGTGCCACCACGGCCGACATTTCATCAGCCGTAAGAGTTTGCAACAACCCGGTGGACAATACAATGCCCCAACGGCGTTTTGACATGGCAAACGCTGAGGGTTTCGACCACGGCACAATGGTGACTTCTACCCCCGCGACGTGTCCGCTGCGAGCGCCCATGTTAAGCACGTGTTCTAATTTTGCGCGTTCTGCCCGGTGCTTGCGCCAGTACTGATAGCCAGAAACAGCCAATACCGTTGCCAGCAGTAGTGGCATCGCCACTAAGAAGACCATCGGTATGCCAATATTGATTTCCATACCGGCAGGTAACGGATTGGCCGCAGCTAAACAGCGTTGGCACATCATTGCGGTATTGCCCGGCATCATATCGCTTGGACCGCTCAACCCCCAGGCCAACATGGGCCCGATTGCTGTCAAACCTAGCAACCAGATGCCCAAGGTGGTCAGTAGCCCGGCTACGGCCAGCCGGGGCCTGCGCATCAGGGCCGGGGCAGCGTTTTGTACCAGTGGCCCGGCGGCCAAGCCGCTTGCAATAATCGTAACGGTCATTAGCACCGAGGCGACCAGCACCGTCATGTTTGCTCCAAATAGTTGCGCAGCATCGCTAACCCGTCTTCGGGCATTTCCTGAACAAAATGCAATATTGAGGCGGCTTTATCGTGACTGGAGTCCAGCGCTTCATGCATTAATCGGGCCACATATTCATCACGGCTACACGTGGGCAAATAAAATACCGAACGGCCTTCATGCCGGGTGTCAACCATGGCTTTGGTCCGCAGGTTCTGCATGACCGTAGCAATGGTGGTATATGCCGGACTGTGCGGTAGTGCGTCCATGACGTCGCGCACGCTACGGGGGCTAGCGTCCCATAAAAGATCCATGACCTGTTGTTCCAGTTCGCCCAATCGCGGGACTGGGTGAGATGAATGCGCAGTCATAGTTGTATATTCTCCGATGTCGCCTCAACGGTATCAGCGGTTCGTTGCCTACGGGGTATCGAGCACACTACTTGTCCTTTCAGCCGCCAGATCAATGCGATACTGGTCAACACCAACGCGGCAATACCAAGTATCGGCTGGATCGGGGCGAAATAGGTGATGGCACCCGAGTACCCCAATGCTAACAGCGCCAATTTATTACACACCGGACAGCCAACTGCAAACCAGGCGACGAATCCCCCAATCATGCCCACCGTACCTTGACGATCCCTGCGAACCGTGGGCTCGTCTCGGACATACGTGGCGACCAGCATGCCGGTAGCCACCGAAGTAATAATCCAGACCGGGTAATTCCACCACACCGGAGCAATATCCCTGGCAAAAATTGAATTCGGGATCAGCACGGTGGCCAGCCCGATGAGCAGCCCAATGATCACGCTAGCAATAATGGCCGTCGCCACTTGACGACGGGTCCACGATCGAAGACCTAGCCACGCAAAATTTACTGTCCTGTACATATGCTCTACTATGCCTCATAGTAATGAAGCTGTATAGTAGCCAGCGCAGCCCTGGCATTACTGCCTAGTGGCAACGTTGACCAAATAATGAGGAATGGTTTTGACACAACATACACCCGCGGGCCGACCAGCCTGGCTCCTGCCGTTAATTGTTGGCGGTATCGCGCTGATCGGGATCGTCGTGGCCTATTTCGTAATCTCTTCGTCGTTTGATGCCACAGATGCCTCCGATAGCAACCAGGACGACGGCGACGTTGTGGATGTCGTTGAACAAGACGAAGACGACCAAATTGATCTCAGCCATGTCGAACAACGCGATGCCGAGGATCCGCTGGCCATTGGCCCGGTGGATGCGCCGGTCACCATGGTGGTGTTTTCTGATTATCAGTGCCCGTTTTGCGCCACCTGGAGTGCTGATACTCTGCCTACCATGATGGACTATGTTGACGACGATCAGCTGCGCATCGAATGGCGCGACGTCAACGTTTTCGGCCCGGAATCAGAGCGCGCGTCCAAAGCCGCATACGCTGCCGCGTTACAAGATAGTTTCTGGGAATACCATGATGCACTCTACCCCGACGGCGATATCCGGGATCCCGAACAGCTCAGTGAAGACGCCCTGGTAGACCTGGCAGCCGACCTCGACCTGGACACCGACGAATTCGCCGACGACATGCATTCGGATACTGTCGAGCAACACACCCAGGAAAATCAGCAGCTAGGTATGGATATCGGCGCCTACTCGACGCCGGCGTTTGTCCTCAATGGCGAACCGCTACTTGGCGCCCAACCCACCGATGTTTTCGTTGACGCCGTGGATGACGCCCTGGCCACGGCTCAAGACTAGGCCGGGTGATAAGTATGGAAATCAGCCTGCTGACATCATTTCTGGGCGGTGTCCTTGCCCTGCTAAGCCCGTGCGGGGCGCTACTGTTGCCGGCCTTTTTTGCTTCGGTCATCGGCCAGCGCATGCGCTTGGTGTTACACGGCGGTGTTTTCTACCTGGGACTGGTGATCACCCTGGTACCACTGGGGCTGGGATTAGGCGCGGTGGGTAATCTTCTAACCCAATACCGCAACGCGTTGATTATCGTCACTTCGGTAATCCTCATGCTCTTGGGGCTTGCCCAAGCAGCCGGGTTTGGTTTTGATTTGTCCAAAGCATTTCCCGGAGCCGGGTCCCTGCAACAACGCGCCCACCAGAAAACGGGGTTTATTCGCACCCTGTTGCTCGGTGCCGCCAGCGGTGTGGCAGGCTTTTGTGCCGGCCCAATCCTGGGCGCCATCTTGACCTTGGCCGTAGCACAAGGCGATACCCTCAACGCCGGACTGATGTTAGCCGTCTACGGCATCGGGATGGTCGCTCCCCTGACGTTGTTAGCTGCGGTTTGGGATAAAATTGGTCCTAGGACCATGCGCGTACTGCGTGGCCGTGGATTCCAGTTCATGGGCCGACAGTTCCACACCACATCGGTGGTTACCGGGTTGTTGATTGCCGGTATCGGCGTCCTATTTTGGATCACCAACGGACTGGTCACAGCCCCCACCCTGGTGCCAGCTACCGCTCAACGGTGGCTGCAATCGTCCAGCAGCATATTAGCCAATCCGCTTTTCGATGCCATCCTGCTTGCAGCATTGGTTATTGTTCTCGTCACGGCCTGGGCTATCCGTCGTACCCGCAAACAACTCGAAGATACCAACCAATATGCAACCGAAAACCACTGACCGTTCCGCTGCAGTGCAACACCGGTTACTCACCGGTGTCCTGGTGGCGGCAGCTGTGACACTTAGTGGCTGTAGTTCATCCGATAATGCTTCGCAAACACCGCCACTACCCGATTATCAGCCGGATCCAGTCAGCGTCAATGCGGCTGCCTCAAAAGTCGATCCCGCCGAACTTCGGTTGCCACTACAGTTGGAAGACGACACCATTGTTGACCCGGGATGGCAAACTCCGCCACACTCTGTCGATAATATGTTCCTGTCTGCCGGCGGTGATGATTCGGTGCTGACGTTTCGAGCCGTTGATGATACCGGCACGATCCGCTGGGAAGCCCAACGCCCCATCAGCTGTTCGGGATTTACCCTGACCTCCGACGACGAACAACGATATGCGGTGCTGGCCGATATTGATTCCGAGGCCCAGGACCTCGGCGACACCGTGGTCAATGCCTACGAGCTAGACACCGGAGAAAGCCACTGGGGCCCCGTGCCGGTGCCAGGACCACATACGGGTCCGGGCACGGTTTTTGCCGCTCCCCCGGATCAAGGGATGGGCGATTCCGGTGCTAAAGTCTTACTTGATCCGGCAACCGGTGATGTCCTGGTTGATGAAGCCGAACAATCTGAGATCATCGTTCTCGGTGAGTTTCACGGCACGGTACTACTGGTCCAAGACGACCAGGTCCAAGCCCACAGTGCCGCTGACCTTGCCGAAACTGGCATCGATGCCACACCGCAGTGGACCATTGATGCAGCAGACTATGGTTGGCAGCCCGAACAATTGACTGCTGCCACACCGGCCACAGTGGCCGACCCCGACCATGGTGCAGCCCTTATCGGCACAGACAATCAAGACCAAGCACTCATTGACCTGACTGGCGGCGAAGTGCTTGCCGATCAACTAGCCGATGCCGGCCAAGACCCCTCCAGTGGCACCTGGGTGACCCTAGGTCATCAACTGGTCGGCTACGATACGGACGGGCGGCAACTCTATGCTCATCCCAATGACGATTTAGACTTCGCCGGGGTTGGGGCTGCGATGGCCTATCTGAAAAATGCCGACGGCGATCTGGAAGCTCATAACGTGGTAACCGGTGATATCGGCCGAGCCTACCGGCCCGACGACACCGGTACCGTAGCGGTGCCCACAATCATTAGCCCCACCGGTATTGGAGTGGTCGAAGCCGATGATCGGTTCTATTTATCGACACCACAGTGATTAGAACCGGTTAGCGTGCTGGTTTTGCACATCGGGTTCCGGAAGGTGCAATTTGGCCAGCACTTGGGCGGTATTGGCCGGTGGCCGCTGGGCACCAAGCGTTGAGACCAGCATGGTAACCACCAGCACAAACGGCACCGCCCACAGCGCTGGGTACTGTAGCACCGTCGCAGTGAACCCCGCCTGCGTCAAAAAATGTCCGGCAAGCAGTGCACCCAGTGAAACCAACCCGCCGGTGACCATTCCGGCAATGGCACCCGATACGGTTAACCCACGCCACCAGATAGCCAAGAGCACCACCGGTGCCAATGACGAGGCCGTAAAGGTAAAGACCATGGCCACCGCACCGGCTAGGGCTAACCCGGTGGTCACAAACGTTGCAATGATGGGTAACACCATGGCCAGAATGGCACCGATACGAAATCCGCGTACCGTGCCACCAAAAAACTCTTGAGAAACCACCCCGGAAATGGAGACCACCAACCCGGATGCGGTCGATAAAAACGCTGCAAAGGCACCACCGGCTACCAGGGCGGTGAGTAGATCACCGGTGATCCCTGAAAATAGTGCACCGGGTAGTTGTAATAACGCGGTATCAGTACTGGTACCACCGGCCAGTTCTGGCAGCACAGCCCGTGCCACCACTCCTAAGATCATCGGCAGGGTATAAAAAGCGGCCAATAGCGTCAGCAGCAGTACAATGGTTCGCCGTGCCGAACCGCCGTCGGGGTTGGTATAAAACCGCACCAGCACATGCGATAGCCCTAAGGTGCCCAGTATCAGGGCGGCGACCAGCGAGATGGTCCGGTAGGTGCTGGATTCACTGTCGTTGACTAGATCAACATCAAATGCGTTACCAAGGTCCGGAATAAAGTCGGCATCGCCAACACCCAGCCGCAGCACAATGAAAATCGTGGGAATTAATAACGCTGAGAGTTTGAACCAGTACTGTACGGCCTGAGCAACGGTGACCGAGCGCATTCCACCGGTAATCACGGTGGGTAAAACCACCAGAATAACAATCGCCGGACCCAGCCAGGCCGGTATCCCGGTGGTGGCTGATAAGGCGATGGCCGCCCCGTGCAACTGGGGAATGATATACAACCAGCCGGTAAAAACCACGATGATGGCGGTCAACCGGCGTAAAGCACGCGACGGGAATCGTAGCGACATCAAATCCGGGATCGTGTAGGCTCCCGAGCGGCGCAGTGGGGCGGCAACAAACACTAATAGCGATAAAAATCCGGCGGTATAGCCAACGGGAAACCACAA
>DXHA01000086.1 GCA_019113675.1 Candidatus Yaniella excrementigallinarum | reverse complement strand
TATCGACTTTAATTCTAGCTTATAAGCCTCTGTATTAATGGTTTATGTCCTTTCTAGTAGGATTATAAAAGGTAATTTATGCACGTAAATTAGTCCTCTATTATCTGCATGCTTCTATATTGGGGTACGGCCGCCTAGGTATGAAAGCAGGCGGATCAGGTACGGAATTTCAGATGCTTTTTGCTGCGTTGCCTGGATCTGGATGCATCATAGGATTCCGCGGCGTCGACCTTCACGTACCGCGCCAGATGCTGAAGAAACACCAGGCTTGCGGAAAATTGAGCGCAGCTGGGTTTTGACCGTGTTTGGACTAATAAAAAGTTTTTGGGCAATTTGTGCCCGAGTTCGCCGCTGAACCAGGTGTTTGAGTATTTCTGTTTCGCGTGGCGTCAGCGTGACAGCAGTTTGGGGCATACCAGTTAGAAACGTCGACTTTGAAGATTTCGAAGTTATGGGCCAGCCCTCCACGCGCTGTTCAGCGAACTGTCGGAGCATGGGATTGAATAGTTGAACTTCGGTAGGACCAAGCCCGTGTGGTAACCCAGCAGCATGCTTGAGTGTAGAAGTTGCTTCACCAGTGTGGCCCAATTGGTATTGAGCCGTTGAGACAATCGATAGTCGACGAATCTCCATGAGACGAAATCCGCGGGTTTGACGCCGTAGACTCAGTGCTTGCTGCAATGCTTGTTCATGTCGACCGGCATAAAGTTCTGCTGCAGCCAAAATAAGGCGTGTATAGGCCAGATGCGGGTCGGCTCGTCTTAAGAGAACTTGCGCTTCTGAACCGTGACCTACCTGTAGAGCCAGCATGGCTCGTTTCAAAGGGATCACACTGCCAGAGAAACCATCTCGGTCGATGCGTGGAAATGGTAATGAATCAAGAAACTCTAAACGGTCATTTAGTTTCTCATAATGGCCAACAGCTTCTAATGTTCGATGTAGAGCAACGACATAGAAAGGCCACATTTCCCCGACATTTTGTAGACTCACTGACTCGAGTCGGTTCGCGGCTTCGTGATGGTCATCCGTGTAGGTCAGCACTTTGACAAACTCTTGTTGGGCACCAAGCTGGGATTCGATCCAGCTGGATGTCGGGGCGATGTGAGCGGTTCGTTCGAGATAGGCTTTAGCGGTGGTCCCATTGCCAAAACAGGCGTGAATCAAAGCGGATTTGACCAATGAATCCCGAGTCAAATAAGCATACTTAGGCACGGTAGCGTGCAGCTGGACCTGGGTGAATGCGGCTAGAGCCTTGGTAAAGTCGCCGGCCAGCATCGCCGAGACGCCAATTTCAATGGCTGATTGCAGACGCCAACCACCGCTGGGGTCAAGTACAAAGCGCATTTTGCCAAGAAGCTGTTCAAGATGTTCTGTTTGTTGGAAGGCTTCCCGGGCGCGTCCTTGTTGTCGCAGCTCATTGATCCGAAACATTGCCAGAACAAACATTTGCTGCGGGTCATCACTATCGATGGTGGCTAGTAACTCACGACTACTGGACTCACCGGTGAGAGTAGCCGACAGGATACGGTACGACGCTTGCAGTAGCGGGGTGGGCGAGTCGAGGTGGTTTAGCAGGTTTTGTAAAATTTCCACCATTTCAGACGGTGGTATCCCGAACCATACCGCGGCGATATTGGCTTCTACAAGACTTGCGGCAGTCTGAAAATCGTCTTGTGCGATGACATCTTTGATGTGTTGCATGAGCTCGGCTAAATCATCGGGTTCATGCGAAAAGTTATTCGGTTGGGTATGTCCAGTCATGTAGAAGAACCACTTAGGTCATTGACGGCAGTACTTCTGTTATCGAAGGACCCGTCTAGTGGAAAAATCATTGCTCTGATCCCCTTTTGCTGAATAAACGTCGTCGGTTTGTGTAGACCACTACTACACCGGCTATGACAAGTAGCGCTGCGGTGAAAAACAGTAGATTGGTGTGTGACGCTCTGGTGCCGGCAAGGTCGGCGCCTAATAATACGATTTCGTCGCGCTGGGCATTGGTACCTTCGAAAACCTGACCGGTGACCGAGAAATGACTAGCCAGCCGCGGGTGATCGCCGTCGATGGTCACAAATGTTGTGTAATCACCAACGTAGGCAACATGGGGCGCCGACTCGACGCCATGAACGGTAAATTCAACTTGCCCGTTATCGTCTGCTGTTGCCGTTTGGGTGAGTGCTTTGACATTTGTTGGCCCGGCTACGGTGTAGGAAATTTCGGTATCCGGTGTTAGCCCTTCGACAACATGGGTGACCCCGGCGCCATCGTTGGGGTCACCAACGAATTGTTGTAAGGTGCTTATTCCAGGATCAACGGTTAGTGCTGGATCAAATGCTTGTGATGAGTTGTGTCTGGTATCGGAGCCATTGCCTACGACGACAATCGTTACCTCATTGGAGGTGATGTTGTCCTGAGGCTCATCTGAGTGGGCTACTATTGCGGCAGAAAACGTAAAGTGCACGCCGGGGGAGACTGTGCCGACGTCGTCAAAGACGTTGGTGGTGGGTTGGTATTCGGGTACCACGTATTGGAATACCCGCGAGCCGTCGGTGGTATCGACCAACTTGAGGTTCGTATTAGAAAACTGGCCTTTCTGGCCGACGGTGTTGGTCAGTTCGCTTTGTGGCAGCAGTGTCCCGTCGTCGAGGTTGTGCTTGGCTAATAGCTCTTCGGGGCCTTCAAGGGTGAGGTGGATGGTGTCGCCGATTTTGACCTCGGTGTCCGTGGTTGTCAATTGCAACTGATTTGCAGATTGATCACCTTTGCCGTCCATGATGGTCAGGTTTGTGGTGGCTTTGCTATGTTGCGAGTCTTGTGCTGTCAGGCGATACTGGCCGGCTTCCAATTCGTCGGGCAGTTTAATGATGGTGCTCAAATCGCCGTCGTCGTCGGCATTGGCGGGACTGAGAATCTCGCTGGCCAGCCGCAACTCTACCTGCCCTGGTGCCAGCCCTGTTCCGGAGACGTTGACATCATCGCCACCGTGGGCGCTAGTAGGATCAACGGTGATCTCGGGCTTGGCGGTGGTATTTGTGGCGGCCACGGCGCCGGAGGTGCCGAACCCGATGAGAGTCAATACCAGCGTGGCGGCTGTGAACCCAGCGGCAAGCGGGTGGCGTGCACTGAGGCGAATTTTGTCCACCATGCCGGAGCCCTTCTTACGCTGAGCATCGTGTTTCATATTATAGACAGCTGTGCCATGAGTTGGATATGGCTACTAGTGAGTAATGAGGTTTAGTTAATCGGTGAAAACTCGCTTTGGCTGGACTCGTAGCCGCGACCAGTGGTGGGAACTGCTAAGGTGAGCACAGTATCGAGCAGCGTGCAATCAAGGAGGTGTCGCATATGGACGAGAGTTCTAGTCCGCAGCTGGACACCGGCCGGTACGATGCACATGCGGCACAGGTTGTTGCCGCTTAGCCGAGAGTTTGTGCTGTACTGATCGTTTGAACCGACTGGTGCGCCAGCAAATCACCGTGTTCAAAGGGCACACCGCGCTGGTGCTGCCCCATCACCTGTGAAACGAAAGTAGCAAGTATGGCATACGATCAGCTAGTAGACATTAAAGATCTCATCGCTGAGATTGAAGATCATCTGACCGAGGATAACTTTGCCGATGTGGCCGGGCGGGTTAATACGCTTAAGCCCGCTCGGGTGATTAAAATTTTTGAACGGCTCGGCCACCGTCGTCGGGCCATTGTGTACCGGTTATTAGATAAGGACCTGGCCCTGGAGGTATTCGAGGGGCTCTCACCGGTACTGCAAAGTGATTTGGTGGATGCGTTACAAGAGCGCGATACCGTCGATTTATTTGCCAATATGGCCCCGGATGACCGCGTGTGGCTCTTGGATGAGCTGCCAGCCTCGGTGGCTTCTAAGCTGCTGCGGGGGTTGGAACCTGGGGAGCGGGACCAGACCGCGGTGCTGTTGGGCTACCCGGAGGATTCCATTGGCCGTCGGATGAGCCCGCGGTTTATCACGCTGCGGCCCTGGCACACGGTGGCAGAGGCCATGGAACGGGTGCACGAGCGCCTGGAGGAAGCCGAAACCATCTATTATTTGCCGGTAATTGATACAGGCCGGCGAGTCGTCGGGGCGGTCAGCTTGCGACAGCTGATCAGTGGCGAGGATTCGCAGCGTGTAGAAGAATTCATGGAACACACCGGTACCGCCGAGGTATCCGAAGACGCTGAAAACGTTGCCCGCCGAACCGCTCAGCGGGGTACGTTTGCATTATCGGTGGTGGATCACGAAGAACGTTTGGTCGGGATATTCACCCTGGATGATGCGGTACGGATTTTGGAACATGAAGAATCCGAAGACGTCTCCCGCCAGGGTGGTGTGGAACCGCTGCGCCGGCCGTATCTCTCCACCCCGGTATCGCGTTTGGTGCGCAGCCGGATCACCTGGCTGCTGGTGCTGGCCATCGGTGCGACCCTGACGGTGCAGGTGTTATCGGTATTCGAAGAAACCCTGGAACAGGTCACAGTGTTAGCGTTATTTGTGCCACTATTAATTGGTACCGGTGGTAATACCGGTAACCAGGCGGCCACCACGGTCACTAGGGCCTTAGCATTACACGATATTGAACCCCGTGACATATTCCGGGTGCTCACCCGCGAGCTGCGTGCCGGTTTTATGCTTGGTCTCTTGCTGGGCGGACTTGGTTTCATTATTACCGCGTTGGTGTTTGAATTCGAAGTCGGGCTGGTGATCGGGCTGACGTTACTAGCGGTTTGTAGTGTGGCGGCTAGTGTTGGTGGGATTATGCCATTGATTGCTCGGGCCATTAATGTTGACCCTGCGGTGTTCTCCAACCCATTTATTTCCACGTTCGTAGACGCCACCGGGCTGATCATCTACTTTATGATTGCCCGGGCCATTTTGCAGATCTAAAAAGGAACATCATGACCAATACCAGGCCCTCGGAGTCCGACGCCATCCAAATGGCACGCTATCGTCGTCTGCCATTACCCGATACCGCGCATACCCGCGCGTATGTGGAGATGATGCACGAGGTGACAGCATTCCATGATGCCCTGGTAGCAGCCGATCCCACGCAGGAGCAGTTGGCACAGATGACCACGACGCTGGCCGCATTGCGCCAGATGTTGCAGGGCCAAGCGGTGGATGAACAACACCGCATTTATGGTCGTGGCAGTATGGGTGGTTCTAAAACCCAGGCGTTGATGCCTACCATGACCATGGATTATGTCGACGACGAGCAGCTGCGTGCCCACACCGTGGCGGGCAATTATTTTGCAGGCATGAATAATGCGATGCACGGCGGGGTGGTGTCGGTGTTATTCGATACGGTGATGGGTCGGTTGGCGATGGGCACCCAGATGCGTATTTGCCGCACCGCCTATTTGACCACCCAGTACCGCAATGTCACCCCGATTGGTGAACGCCTGGAGCTGCGCGCCCACATGGAATCAGCTCAGGGCCGCAAACGTTTTATTACCGGGCAACTCTGGCATGGCGATACCCTGTGCGCCGAAGCCGATGCCCTATTTATCGAGTTGAAACCTGGCCAAGCCTAGATATTTTTTATCACGGCACCACCATGGCGGGCACAATCAACGTGGTGAAGGCGATGGTCAATACGATGATCGCGGCCACCACAATGGCATGAATGCGTAGGTGGTCGCGCATCACAGCGATAAACTCTCGGATCACCGCCCCGGGCAGGTAGTACCAAGCGGTTGGGGCGCCAATCACCTGGGCGTTTAATCCTAGCCCTCGGGTTAGCAGGGCGGCGCGGAATACGTGGTAGCTGGACGTCACCACGGTTACCAGTGCTGTGGGATCTGGCAGTAACTGCCGGGAATTGATGAGGTTTTCAGCGGTGGTCCGTGATGCCTCCTCGGCTACTACAAGATCCGGCTCCATCCCGTGGTCTAGTAGGTAGTCGCGCATGGCGGCACCCTCGGAGCGTGGTTCGTCGTCGCCTTTGCCACCCGAGGTAATGATCATCGGATGGCTGGTGTCATCGCGGTGTGCTTTGATGCCACGCTGGAGTCGTCCGGCTAGTAATGCAGTGACCTCGCCGTGGACCAGGCCGGATCCCAATACGATGATCGCGGCGGCACCGTTGCGGACTTTGCGCAGCCGGTAGGCCACCGAAGCGATGGCGAAGGCTCCGAAACAAAACGACACGTAGGTGACCAGCAATAATAAGCCCAGGTGTAAACCGTATTGCAGGTGGTAGACCAGGTCGTTGCGGACTTCGCCGGTGGGCGCCAAGAAGTCTAGTGTGCCGGGTAGCAGTAGCAGCCCGATCCCGGCCAGCAGAGCCAACAGGTTGGCTAGGCTACGCGATTCGCGACGCACGTTGGTGATACCGGCCCATAATAAGAACCCGACCAACGCCGGATAACCGACCAGGTTGCCCAACAGCAATAACGCCAAAGCAGCAAACATGGTGATAGCCAGCAGTACCGGTGAGCCAGTTTGCAAAAACACTATGAGTCCCAGGCTCAATAACGCTGCTCCGAGCCCGGCTATTGCATACGCGTAGGCTGCGATGCGGCGTGGATCGCGGATGATCCTGTTGATCCCAATTCCTGCCGCGACTACACCAAATACTCCGATGACGGCTGTAATAACCGTTGATGTCAGCATGAAAACGAGTGTACTCGCCTGGGCTATGTACTTGCAGGTGTCAGGAGTCTTTGGAAATAATCGGCCGTGGTTAATAATTGCTGATCGGTATGGCGTGCACCTTGGATAGTCAGCCCCACCGGCAATTCACCGTGCGCCACGGGTAAGGGGATGGTCACCATGGGTGCACTGAGCATGGTGCCCTGGCCGGTGTGCCGAGTATAGAGCGGAAAGATAGCAGTGGGTTCACCCAGATGCTCAACCACACCATTAGACCCGAGCACAGGTGCTGGTGCCGCGGTGGCCGGAAAGACCAGCGCATCCACGTTATGGTCGGCCAACAGCTGATCGTAATAAGCCCTGGCCTGAATGACCCCGTGCTGGGCTGCGGCGTAGTCGGCCAGGCTGACTGGATCGGCCAGTTCGGCCTGTAACAAGGCCACCACATCGGTGCTGCTGACATGTTCGAGCAAATATTCCAATCCGGCCTGAGGCGTCATGTCGAATACCTCGGCTGCGATGCCAGCCAGTATCTGCCGACTCTCCCAAAGCACCACGGGCATTTCCGTTGGAGCCACAAGTTCAAGCAGGCCGCTGAAATCCACCTCGACCACAGTGAGGAATTCACCAAGCGTTTCTAGTGCGCGAGTCACCGTGTTTTTCGTATGTTTGGCCAGCTGTTGCATGAATTGGATAGGCACACCGATACGCTGTGGCGCTTGGGGAGTTCGTTCGTATTGGCCAGTGATGACCGCATCCATGTGCCGCAGCTGTGCGATGCTGGTGGCAAAGGCCCCGGCAGTGTCTCGAGTCCACGACAATCCGGTGATCTCGGCCCCAGGCCAACGGCCAGTAGTAGGACGCAGCCCGTAAACACCGCAGTGGCTGGCTGGAATAGAAACTGAGCCCCCGGTGTCGGTACCCAGTGCCACATCCACGGTGCCCTCGGCAACCGCTACCGCACTACCGCCGGATGAGCCACCGGCACAACGTTCCGGATGCCCGGGCAGTTGTACCGGCCCGTAATCGGTGTTTTCCGAAGTAATACCAAAGGCCAGCTCGTGCATGTTGCTGGTGCCTACCGGCAGATATCCTGCGTTGTGTAAGGCTGCAACCACCGGAGCATCCACCACCTGCCGGTGTGCTTCAAGTGCTTTATTCCCAGCAGAACGTGCCATACCGGCCACCCCGATATTGGCCTTAACCGCCATAGTGATGGGCTGCTGATCGGCTGGCAGTGTTTCCAACCGATCCTGAAGGTCCTGGTTACTGGCAAGTTGTGTCCACACACCATCGGTGGGATCCGAAATAGCATAGTGGGCAATATTCATGGCTTGAGGTTAGACGCCACCGCCGAGCTACTCGGTGAATAAGGCTGCGGCGTTAATGGCGGTATCTACCAGTCCGTAGCCCAGCCCCATAATCACCACCAGGGCCAAAATGACGGCGATGGTGCGATAGGTTTGGGTGATTTCTTCTGCAGGTTCAGGACTTGTATTCATATTGTTTGGCTCCTTGGGTTCTTCCGTTTTCGATCGTGTGTTTCTCAGCGACCGGGCGCATCAAAATATTGGCGATCAAGCCCACTGCTAGTAACCCAACCATGATGAGCATCGATAGCGTATACAGGTCCGGGCCCTCGTGGCCGGCTTTGGCCTGAGATTCGACCACGCTATTGACGATCAGGGGCCCAGCAATACCGGCGGCGGACCAAGCGGTCAATAGTCGTCCGTGAATGGCACCAACCTGGAACACACCGAACATATCCTTCAGATAGGCCGGAACCGTGGAGAAACCGCCACCGTAGAACGACAGAATAAAGATCGCCGCGATAATAAACAGCACCATCGAACTTCCACCAAAGAAAGCGATGAGCAAGTATAGGATGATGCCCACCCCGAGATAGACCAGGTAAATGTTTTTGCGGCCAATGTAATCCGAGGTGGTCGACCATACGAATCGGCCGGCCATATTGGCCAGCGACAAAATGCCTACGAAACCTGCGGCAGCGGCAGCCGTAATACCCGGGAAGTAGTCTTGAATCATCGGGGCGGCATTTTCCAAGATGCCAATACCTGCGGTCACGTTGGTAAATAACACCACCCATAAGAACCAGAACTGCGGGGTCTTTAGTGCCTCATTCGCCGAAACATTCAAATTAGTCCGCATCGGGGCCTCTGTTACCCCGGTCGGATCCCATCCTGCTGGCGCCCAATCGGCATGGGGTACACGAATCACATATGCTCCGGCGGCAATAATCACGCCGTAGCTGATTGCCAGTGTAATAAAGGTGGGCACCAAACCTGTGGCAAGGTCCTCGGTTTCTGTACCGCCACCAAATAACCTCATTAGCGCTTGAGATAACGGGCTGGCAATCAGTGCACCGCCACCAAAACCCATGATCGCTAACCCGGTAGCTAGTCCAGGGCGGTCTGGGAACCATTTCATGAGGGTTGATACCGGAGAAATATAGCCGATGCCCAATCCGATACCGCCGATGAAACCGTAACCAAAGTAGACCAGCCACAACTGGCCGGTGGCAATACCTAGTGCGGCAATAAAAAAGCCGAGCACCCATGCGGTGCCGGCTACTACCATGGACTTTCGCGGTCCTGCCTTTTCTACCCAGGTGCCACCGAACGCCGCAGAGAGCCCGAGCATGGCGATCGCCACCGAGAATATCTAGCCCACGGAAACTTCGCCAACATCAAACCGCGACATCAGCGGGATTTTGAAAACACTAAAGGCGTATACCTGCCCGATACACAAGTGAATGGCAAGAGCGGCGGCCGGGATGAGCCACCGGTTAAACGTTTTAGGAGCGACAATCGCTTCTCTGTCTAAGACGCTGGCCATAGCATCCTTTCATTGCGCCAAAGCGCGTGGTGAGATGAGAGCTATCAATCCGCATGAGTTTACCTAGTTGAACTCGATAGTGTCAATCGTCACACCAACTTATTGCCGTAGCTATGTTCACCCAGTGCCTAGGCTGGAACGTATACCCTGCCGTCCATGATCCGCCGGGCCGTGCGGGTAACACCCAACCGGCGGATAGCCGTACGAGCATAATTGGCCTGTGTCTCAACCTCGACGGCGACCTGACCCTTCTGGTGTGCAATCGTCATCTCGGCTGGGGCAGGCTCAGCCAAACTTTCGGCAACCAGGGTGCCCGGGGTATGAGCGGCAGCAGCTAGACACAGTGCACCGGTCATCGGTAGTGCTCGGTGGAATTTGCCCATCATCACCGCACGGGCCCGAACCAGTGTTTCGTCCGTGCCCGGCTCAAATAACATGATCCGCGGTACTGTAGCCGACTCGGTAGATGCAAGCGCTGGGTCGTTTACCCGGCCCAAGGTGACGGCTAACTGTGACCTGATGTATTCGAGTAGCTCCAGCAACTGCTCATCTGCATTCAGAGTGGACGTATCACTTTGAGATAACCGAAGATTTATGTCACTTGCCCGGATGAATGCAAAGACCGAAGCCGCATCCACCACCGAGACCTGTAATAACTGCCCGGAAGATAAATGCACATCGGTTACCGGGCGGCTGGTCGGTAGCAGTGCCCCGGTTGTTGTACCCGCCGGATCCACATAGCGGGTGGTCACCGGCGCCCCCGTTCCTGGCACACCATCGACCACATGTTTACCTTCAACCTGGAAGGTCCCATTTTTCACAGGTACCGATGTCTCAATTTTGGTATCCGTGTTGCCATTATGGAGTGTGAAAGTCGTGACCGGTTCGTGTGCTGGTATGAGCCCTTCTTCTACGGCAAACGGGCCGACCGCGGCTGTTAGGTTACCGCAGTTGCCATCCCAATCTATATAGGCCTCATCGATGCTGACCTGGCCGAACCAATAGGTGACCTCATTATTTCGAACCTCGTCGATTACCACGACCTTGCTGGTGGAGGAGTAAGTTCCGCCCATACCGTCAATTTGCAGGGGATCCGGAGAACCCATGATGCGTAGCAGCAGTTCATCGCGTTCTGGACCAGCCGGTGGCAGATCTCGGGAGTGAAAGAATACGCCTTTACTGGTGCCACCGCGCATATAGGTGGCGGGGATGGCTCGCTGATTAGTGGTCACACGTGGCCTTTCGACTGCATGTAGGTTCTCCACGATTATGCCAATTCTCAGCCGG
>DXHA01000085.1 GCA_019113675.1 Candidatus Yaniella excrementigallinarum | reverse complement strand
AAAAGAAGCCATGGGATTCTAACTCACCATTGGCCACGTCCTCAGCCCGAAGGTGCGCTAGCTGACTGAGCAATTCGCGCTGTTCGTCATCTAGTTTGGTAGGCGTTTCCACGTTAATGTTGAGTTTAATATCTCCACGTCCAGCGCCCTGGAGACGATGAGCTCCCAAACCTTTCATCGTAAGCACCTGGCCTGATTGGGTCCCAGGGGCCACGGTAACTTTTTCTTCGCCGTCCAATGTATCAATTGTCAGCTCAGTCCCCAGGGCGGCAGCAGTCATCGGCACCGTCATCGTGGCGTGTAAGTTATCGCCGTCACGAGTGAATATATCGTGTTGCCGAACACGAATTTCTAGGTAGAGGTCGCCATTGGGGCCACCGGCGACACCGGCTTCACCGCGACCGGCAAGTTGGATACGTGTACCATCACGAACGCCTGCCGGAATTTTTACGGTGAACGACACACGCTCACGGATCCGTCCTTGGCCGGAACACTTCCCACATGGATCGGTAATGACATCTCCGAAGCCTCGGCAGGTTGGGCACGTTTCCGTTGTCATCATTCGACCCAAGATAGAATCCACGGGACGGGAAATTTGGCCGGCCCCACGACATGTCGTACATGTTTCCGGATGCGTACCTGGTTCCATCGCTGAACCGTCGCAACGGTCACAGCGCACAGCAGTTTCAACGTCAATAGTCTTTTCGCAACCGAAAACAGCGTCTTCAAGATCAATATCGGTAGCAATCAGTGCGTCTTGTCCACGACGTGCACGCGACATGGGCCCGCCACCGCCACCGCCACCGAAGAACGTTTCGAAGATATCTGAGAACCCACCGAAACCGCCACCGCCAAAGCCTGCACGGCGGCCGTCCTCGTGACCTGTAGCATCATAGTTCCGACGCTTATCAGCATCGGATAATACTTCGTAGGCGTGGGTGACTGTTTTGAACTCTTCAGCTGCCTCATCAGAAGGGTTATGATCCGGGTGCAATTGCCGGGCCTTTTTGCGGTAGGCCTTTTTGATCTCCTGTGCTGTGGCGTCACGTTCAACACCCAGGACCTGATAGTAATCTTGTGCCACTTGTTGGTCGTGTTCCTTTCAGTTCAAGCTATCGTCGCCTGAAACCGTGGTTTGGTCAAAAGTCTATTATCTTGCTAACCGGCTAACTTGACAAAATCCTCGACAGATACCGCGCAATTGCGCGAACCGCCGACATCGTCGAGGGGTAATCCATACGCGTGGGCCCAACGACGCCGATTTTTGCAGCATCCCCAGGCCCGTACCCTGCAGCAATAACCGAGGCGTCACCTAGAGACCCGAAATTCTCGTCTCCGATGCCCACTGATAAACCGTGGGCATCTTGTTCCATTTCTGTCAACAGTTTCAGCAGCACCACCTGTTCTTCTAGGGCCTCAAGAATGGGACCGATTGAATGGCTGAAGTCCTGCGGCGAGCGAGCAAGGTTAGCTGTACCAGCAAGCAGAATACGATCACGATGCCCAGCTTCGGCAAGTAGTTGCAGTGCATTACCTAAGGCTGCCGCCAGCTCGCGATGCTCCGGTGCAATCATCGGTTGCATTTCCGCTAGCGCCTGATCGAGGTTGTACGGGCTCACATTATCCAAATACTGAATAAACAACTGCGCAAGCACGTCCAAGACCGGCTGGTCTATCGGCTCGTCGATATAAACAACTCGCTGATCAACGCGACCAGTAGATAGAATCAGTACCAATAATAGGCGGTGTTCGGAAAGTAACACGAATTCTACACGGCGAATTACTGAAGAATCTAGTTGTGGGTACTGAATAACGGCGACTTGGCGTGTCAACTGGGATAGTACCTGCACCGTGGAGCCCATAATGTCATCAATATCATCGGAATTATCTAGCAGTGTTTTTACAGCACGACGTTCCGCAATGGACAATGGTCGAACTTCTGAAATCCGGTCAACAAAATAGCGGTAGCCTTTATCCGTTGGGATTCGACCCGATGAAGTATGCGGGGCAGCAATCAGACCGTCATCTTCAAGGTCTGCCATGTCGTTTCGAACTGTAGCTGATGAAACCCCAAGATTGTGACGCTCCACAAGCGCTTTGGAACCGACAGGCTCACGCGAGGCAACATAGTCTTCTACTATGGCCTGCAAAACTTTCATGCGACGTGGTTGGTCACTCATCTGTCCTCCCCCACAAAAGTTAGCACTGTCGTTACCATAGTGCTAATCGTAGCTGCAATTATCTTATTGACCCAGAATCCATCAGGGGTTCTTCGCTGATGACTGATCAGACTTTGATAACCTCGAGGACGTACCAACCCAGAAAGGCTTGAAACGCTATGCATTGGGATCAGTGGGGCCCAAGTGAGATCTCCAAAAAACAAACACCCTCCGCCCCGCAGCAGGTGGTGGCTGCCAGGGGTTTAGTAGTTGAGGATGCCACCTCTGGCTTCACGGGTGCAATATTGCGCATAGAAAAATCAGGCGGGGTCCATCTCGTCGTGCTTGAGGGACGAAAAGGAACCACAAGGTCATTTCCGATGGGGTTGGGCTTCATGATTGATGGTCAGCCCATCAAGCTAGTCCCACCAATTTCCGCTGCCAAGCCACAGCCGAAAAGAACCGCCTCTGGTTCACGGTCTGTGGGGCAACAACCCGCAAAAGTTGCCAAAGCCTCCAGAATTTGGGTTGAAGGCGTCCATGATGCCGAATTAGTAGAAAAAATTTGGGGTGACGATCTACGAATTGAAGGCATAGTCGTGGAACCCTTGCATGGCATTGATGACCTAGCCGGTGCGGTCAAAGAATTCAAGCCAGGGCCGAACCGACGGCTAGCCGTACTGTTGGATCACCTAGTTTCTGGGGCCAAAGAAGAGTACATTGCCGCCGAGGCCATGCAGGTAGCCGGAGCCAGAGATAATGTGCTCATCGTAGGCCACCCATACGTCGATATTTGGCAAGCTATTAAACCTGAAGTCCTCGGGCTCAAAGCTTGGCCAACTATTCCACGAAGTGAAGATTGGAAAACGGGCATGTTAGCTCGATTAGGTTTGCCGAACCAAAACCCCAGCGACATCGGTTTGGGATGGAAGAAACTGTTATCCCGCGTCAATAATTTCGCAGATTTAGAAGCCGCTCTGCTGGGTAGAGTAGAACACATGATAGATTTCGTGACTGTAGCCGAATAGTAAAAA
This sequence comes from Candidatus Yaniella excrementigallinarum, assembly GCA_019113675.1. Classification (GTDB taxonomy): domain Bacteria; phylum Actinomycetota; class Actinomycetes; order Actinomycetales; family Micrococcaceae; genus Yaniella; species Yaniella excrementigallinarum. Next base: position 12,567 of record DXHA01000085.1, on the reverse strand, counting down.
CTCAGTGACATTCTCAGCAGTGTCCATCCTGCGAACAGCGAGACTCTACACTATGCTGAGAGTATCAGTGTAAAAACATTACTCCCAATGAACCGATCGTAAAGGAAAATACCGTGTCACAATCTCCTGGTGCCTCAGGCCAAGGCAGCGACACCGCATCACGTGCACCACTGACGCCGTCCCAGGACCGTCAATGGGCAACGATTGCTCATTTCGGTGCATTCCTGGGCTTTGTCCCGTCATTGGTTGTGTTCGTAGTTTTTCGCTCACGCGGTCCCTTTTCGGAACAGGAGTCCAAAGAAGCTCTTAATTTTACCTTGCCATTAACTATTGTTGGAATAGCCATGAATATTTTGGCTTTTCTACCGATCATGGGGGCCATCTTCGGTGTAATTGCAGTGCTCCTATGGGCCTTTATGACCATTTCAGGTGTCATTGCCGGTATAGAAGTAAATAAGGGACGCCCCTACCGTTACCCGTTTAATCTTCGGATCATTCGCTGAGTAGTCAAAAGCCCTTAGAACCCTGCTAATCTGCGCGTAATTGCGTCGTCCAATAGACGACCACGCAAAGTCGGCACGATTTTGTCTTGTTGAAGTGCGGCAGGTTCAATTAACTTTTGGGACACTAATAGCTGAGCTTCTGTTCTAGCCTGCGCGGCGGCCTCTGTGCTGATCTTTGCCAGAGACCCTAAATCTAGCCCTTCGGCTAACCTAACTCCGAGCATAATTTTTTCTAATAATCTGGCATCAGTATCAGGGACTTCATCCCCCACTGCCGGAGACATTCCGTCAAGCACCCGGGACGCGTAAGCAGCTGGGTGTTTAGCATTCCACCACCGATACCCCGCCATATGAGAATGGGCCCCGGGGCCTATCCCCCACCAATCCTGATCCCGCCAATAGGCCAGATTGTGTTGCGATTGATGAATGTTCTGTTCCTTTGGATCATAAGCCCAGTTGGAAATCTCATACCAGCGATACCCGGCAGCGCTCAGGCGCTCTTCGGTTGCCACATATTTGTCGGCCTGATCATCGGCATCGGTGTTGGAATAAACTCCTCGTCGAATCTGTGCCGCTAACTTTGTACCTTCCTCAACGATAAGACCATAAGCGGAAATGTGATCAGGCTGCAGTTGCAGAACAGCATCTAAAGAAATCTGCCAATCCTGGAGGGTTTCACCAGGCGTACCAAAGATAAGGTCTAATGACATATATAACCCTGCCTCACGAATCCACTGCGTAGCAGAAGCTACGTTGGCAGGATTATGCGTACGTTCCAGTACCTCTAGCACATGTGGCACAGCTGATTGCATGCCCATCGATATGCGGTTGAAACCACCCGCGGATAATTCCTGAACGGCGTCTCTGGTCAGCGAATCCGGATTCGCCTCGGTAGTAATTTCTGCCCCGCTTGCGATTCCAAACAGTCGTTGAGCGCGCTCAAGAATGCTTGCTAAGTCACTGGCCTGCAACAGAGTCGGTGTTCCACCGCCGAAGAACACTGAGTGTAGTGGCTTAGCATCGACCCCTGCTTTTTCCATCGCGTCAGCGGCGAATTCCAATTCCTTGATGGCAGTCGATGCGTAACTATCATGCGAAGCACCAGCACCAAAGTCGGAGGATATATAGGTGTTGAAGTCGCAATAACCACACCGGGTTACACAAAATGGCACGTGTACATACAGGGAAAATGTTCGGTCAGTATTATTAACTGCAGGCGCGATAAATCCCGGAAGAGCATCGTTACTTGGTGTGGCCTGAATTTGAGACAACTTATTAATTGCCCGTATCCGTCGACAGTGCAGCGATGAATGCTTCTTGGGGTACTTCAACAGTACCAACCATCTTCATACGCTTCTTGCCTTCCTTTTGTCGTTCAAGTAACTTTCGCTTTCGAGAAATGTCACCGCCGTAGCATTTCGATAAAACATCCTTACGGATAGCCCGTATATTTTCCCGGGCAATAATCCGTGAACCGATGGCAGCTTGAATAGGTACTTCGAATTGCTGTCGAGGAATAAGTTCCTTAAGTTTTGACGTCATTTTCACACCATATGAATACGCGTGATCACGATGGGTAATGGCGGAGAAGGCGTCTACCGGATCACCTTGAAGTAAAATATCGACCTTGACCAGGTCGGCGATTTGGGAGCCGTCCCGCTGCCAATTCAGCGAGGCATACCCTTTGGTCCTGGATTTGAGCACATCAAAATAATCAAAGACGATTTCTGCCAACGGAATCCAGTAGCGAATTTCTACGCGCTCTTCCGATAGGTAGTCCATGCCGCGAAGCTGGCCACGTTTACTTTGCGACAACTCCATAACAGCACCGATAAATTCCGACGGCACAATCACTGTGGCCATGGCCATTGGTTCTTCGACATTGGTAATTTTGCCTTCGGGAAACTCTGAAGGATTAGTTACCCGCACAACAGTGCCATCTTCGGTTGTAACACTATAAATGACGTTGGGTGCGGTAGAAATCAGATCCAGGTTGTACTCGCGCTCTAACCTTTCACGAACAATTTCTAAGTGCAGCAGTCCCAGAAAGCCCACGCGGAAACCGAAACCCAAAGCCACTGATGTTTCCGGTTCGTAATTCAGTGCAGCATCATTAAGTTGGAGTTTTTCTAATGCGTCACGGAGCGCAGGATAGTCAGAGCCGTCGATGGGATAAAGGCCAGAAAAGACCATCGGCTGTGGTTCTCGATAGCCTCCGATAGCCTCTTGTGCAGGCTTCAATTTGTCAGTAACCGTGTCACCGACTTTAGACTCTGCAACATCTTTGACGCCCGTAATCAGATACCCAACTTCTCCGACCCCCAGCCCGTTACCAGCTACTGCATCTGGTGAATAAGTGCCAGTCTCTTGTAGCTCATATTCAGCGCCGGTCGCCATCATGCGAATACCCTGGCGTGGCTCAAGTTTGCCATCAACCATTCGCACATAGGTAATTACACCACGATAGGTGTCATAGATAGAGTCAAAAATCATGGCCCGTGGCGGTGCGTCTTGGTTGCCATCCGGAGCAGGCACGTCGCTGACCACACGGTCAAGTAGAGCTTGTACTCCTTCGCCTGTTTTTCCGGAAACTTTAAGCACATCATCGGGATCAACGCCGATAAGATTCGAAATTTCAAGGGCATAACGCTCGGGCTCGGCAGCCGGCAGATCGATTTTATTTAGTACCGGGATGATCTCTAGATCATGTTCCATTGCCATATACAAGTTTGCCAGCGTTTGTGCCTCAATACCTTGAGCGGCATCAACTAGCAAAATGGCACCTTCACAGGCTGCCAAAGAACGTGACACTTCATAAGCGAAGTCAACGTGCCCGGGTGTATCGATCATATTCAACACATAGTCTTGCCCCTCGACTCGCCATGGCATACGTACGGCTTGGGACTTAATGGTGATGCCTCGTTCGCGCTCGATATCCATATTATCGAGAAACTGATTTTGCATCTCCCGGGGGGTAACAACCTTCGTGTTTTGCAACATCCGGTCAGCTAGAGTCGATTTACCGTGGTCAATATGAGCCACAATACAGAAGTTACGGATCACGGCAGGATCAGTTGAACCGGGCTGAGGCGGTTTGGACGCCATAGGCGACACGTGCACCATCCTTAATACGTTGGCTGTTGCGGAAACATGTTGGAGCAAAGCAACACGATATATCGTTGCTCTATTGTTTCATGTTTCAGTCGTAGAGGCGACAACATATCTAGCTCGTACCCCATCCTCGTAGCGAACAGTCCTGCACGATATGGCCACCTATGTTCAAACTAGCTGTTGTACCCAGTTTTTGCTAAACTAGGCGCCTGTGTGTCCGCGCAGGTCGACGGGCACTCTTGACCCAGCTTTCCTAGGTGCCCCCACACCGCTCAGTCGCTCGGGCAAGAATACCCCTCACCGACCCAAATTTTAGGATGAATAGGACCATAAATTGGCTAATCTCAAATCTTCCAAAAAGCGCGCAATCACGAATGAAAAACGTCGTGAACGCAACACTGCTATCAAGTCTGAGCTGAAATCCGCGCTACGCAAAGTGAACAAAGCTGTTGACGCTGGTGATAAAGATGCCGCTGAAAAAGCTCTGTCAGTTGCCGGCCGGAAATTAGACAAGGCTGCTAGCAAAGGTGCGATCCACCGCAATCAAGCGGCTAACCGTAAATCCGGTGCAGCCGCTCGCGTCAATGCGATGGATGTCTAAGTTCTAATCGAGCTTGCACACATCTAAGGCCACTACATTTTATGTAGTGGCCTTTTTCTTTAACTCTAGTCCTAGCCCCGACCAACCAGGGACGCTACCTTCGTTACCATTCGCTCAACTGCATATTCATCATCACGGGCCTGACCTTTTGCCTCGGCATCTGCCCGAGCAATCAGTTCAATAGCTCCTGCGATATTAACTGGTGTCCAATGCCGAGCAGTTGCTGAGACTCGTTGAGCCTGCCATGGTGCCATACCAAGAATAGACGCTAGCTGACCTGATGGAATACGTGTATCAATAACGCGTGCGACTTGTCGGGCTTTCATAGCAAAAGATGCCGTAATTGCTACTGGCTGGACTCCCGTTGCTAGTGCATGACGTAACAACGCTGTTGCCTGACCGAGCTGGCCGTCCAATGCTGCATCAGCAACTTTAAAAGCAGTGGCTTGGACTCGTCCTCCATAGTATTTTTCTACGGTAGCTTCGTTAATTGTCCCTTCTGTATCGGCAATGAGTTGATGGGCTGCCGCTGCGAGTTCGCCAAGATTTTGTCCTATCGCTTCGGTTAGTGCCCTGATCGCGTCTGCATTGATTTTACGGCCCGCCGTGCGGAACTCAGTTTGTAAAAACTCCATTCGATCGCGTTCTGATTTGATCGGTTTAGCCTCGATGAATTGGCCAAATTTTTTGAATGCATCAAGTAGCCGTTTGCCGCGCGTTCCGCCACCATGTAACCCAAGCAATGTGACGTCTTGGTTCACCTGCTGAACATATTCCAGGCCCTCAGTAACAAACGCGTCGGTCATTTTATGCATATCTTCAAAAACCAACAGCTTCTTTTCGCCAAATAATGATGGGCTTGCCAGGATCTGCAACTCCCCTGGTTGGTATTCTGCGGCAGACAGATGATGGACTTCAACATCAGGTTCCGCGGCTTTGAGCTGACCTTTAACCGAGTCGGTGACTCGAGTATGAATATAGTCTTCACTGCCGTGCACCAAGATCAATGGTGAAGGGCTAACATTACGCCAAGTTGTTCCGGTTGTTTTCTGTCGCCTCGTGGAAGCCATGGGGCTAATTCTATCTGCTTAACAAATCATGGGAATTTTTCTGCTCAAACGTCACAGAAAATGTCCCGTCGTCATCAGTGCGAAGAGTTGGCGTATTGGCTCCCAGCGTTGTCAAAATGTCTTCATGCGGATGCCCATATGTGTTATTTTCTCCCACCCCAATGAGCGCTATTTTTGGAGAGGTGTGTTCAAGTATTTCGGTGCCGCCGTTTTGGGCCCCATGATGCCCAACTTTGAGGATATCTACATCGGTGGGTAGTCTATTCTGTTCCAATAATCGTGCAGCTTCGTCTTCTTCTAGATCTCCAGTAAATAATGCTTCTATTATCCGTCCATGACGGTAAATCTCAATGTATAGCACGATGGAAGCATTATTCTCACTTGCTGATTGAATATTTGCCGCTACTATTGTCCATCGGAGTTGCACCGGATGATTTTCGTCTAGTGCTGCATGGTCGATAATCTGGACTTTTGAGGCATTGGCCTGTTGCGCTTGTCCGGGGAGTCCTGCGATGTCAGGATCGTAGCTCGGGTCGGTTCCTGTTGAGTAGATAATCTGATCCGGTCTCATCGTATTGATAATTGCTTCAGCCCCACCATAATGATCAGCGTGCAAGTGAGTAACTACAAGCACATCGATAGAGGCAATTTTGGCTTGGGCTAAACACCGCTGCGCCAAAGCTGCATCGGGTCCAGCATCGATAACCATTGCAGAATCCACACCAGTACGCACTAAAAACATATCGCCTTGGCCAACATCACAGCCGATAACATCCCACTGCTCATCGATGGCTGTCGACTTGGTAGGCCAAAATACGGCCACATGGGCTACCACAGCTATAACAACGATAACGGACTGCGTCACGTGGGACAGGCTAAGACGTCGATCCAAAGTAGGTAGGAGCCATTGTCTAATGGGAGCTGAATTGAAAACTTTAACAGGCGGTTTCGCTTCGCGCTGGCGTCGCAGCAGTCTTAGCAATATGATCGCGCTGGCTCCCCAATGAAGGATAATTAGCCCTGTGCTGGCGATACCCTCGGGCCAAGGAAGCTTGGCTGCGGGCAAACTCACTAGCGTGGTAGCAATCCATCCAACTGCCGTTGCGGGCACAGCCACCACATGAAAAATAATTTGTGAAATTGACGGTGTGACCACAGTGAGTCCGGCAGCCAGTGTTCCGGGCACTGTGATGAAAGGGAGCAGTGGTGTTGCCACAAGGTTGGCCACTAGCGAGTATGTACTCACGTAATCAATAAATGTAAGCAGAATTGGTTGGCAAGCCAGCTGAGCTGTCGCAGAGATCGACAACGATGCACTAAGGAAACGAGCCAAAATATCCGGTAAAAATCTTGCCAAATGCTTGTGCAGCCAACCTTCTAGTGGTTGGGCAGCCAATACAATGCCGGCTGTGGCGGCCACCGAGAGCTGGAAACCTACCTCGTGTATTAGTTCTGGCCAAATACTGAGGTTCACCAAGGTCGACAGCGATAAGAGTGGAAGAGCCTGGGCACCACGTCCAAAAAATAGTGCCCAGGCACCAATAGCTCCCATAATGGCAGCCCGAAGAATCGATGGTTGCATACCGACAACCTGAACAAAGAGCAGCAGTGTAGAAAGGAACGCGGCTATTACCAGTGGACGAGGTAAACGCAAACTTCTAAATAGCAGTGTTGCGGCGCTTGCGACCAGCGAGGTGTGGGCACCTGATACTGCTGATAAGTGACTCAACCCGGCAACTTTCATTGCGCTATCAATCTCGTCTGACTGCTGCGAGCGGTCCCCTAAAATAAGCCCCGGTAGCAGTTCTGGTGCATAACCGATAGTTTGTGCAGACTGATCGCGTAACGCGGTACGTATAAGGTCGCGGCCTGTATTGCCGTGCAACGGTTCTGATTCACCACAGCTGTGCGGCTTAGCCGCTGCCAGTGCTGTCACAAATACGGTTGTGTCCGTTTCAGTGACACGGCCCATGAAACACACCTGGTCATCACTGCTGAAGTCGCTCCATGTTTCGTCGGCTGCCACAACGATTTTGGCTGGATGATTGGTAGCGACTAAGTCTCTGCCGAAGTGTTCTACCTCCACAGTGGCAAACCAGCTTGGTCCGAATCGGCTTGAGCGCTCAACCGGGCTGGTGACAAGATGGCCCGATATTCTTGCGGTTCCAGCCTCTTCTGTAAACTCCAACCAACCGCTTTTTTGAGCAGCAATTTGTTGGTGTTGTACGACAAATGCTGCTGGGGTTGCCAACCAACAAGCACTAGCAATTAGTAATAGAAAATTGAATATTCGACGCTTTCGGGCCGACCGAACAAACCATAAAGCAACGATTATGGTTCCTCCCAAAAGTGGCAAAGCCCAGGGTAGATAGGTACCCCAACTGTCGGGTAGCTGCGGGAGTAGTAGACAAACAGTAATGGTCAAGATCGTCGCCGGTAGAAGCCGGATATCGATAGGTGCAGCAATGTCGTCTGGTTTGATGTGGCTGTATTCCCTCACCAGCTAACCAGTCCGTCCAGACGTTCTCGTGTTGCTGGTCCAATACCGGAGACTTCTTCTAAACTGGCTAGGTCTGCAAAGGCTCCGTGTTGTTCACGGTGTTCGATGATCTGTGCAGCAGTTGCCGGACCGATTCCTGGCAGCGTTTCGAGTTCAGCTGCGTCAGCAGTGCTGATATTGACTAAACCTGCTGGGTCGGTATTTGCTTGTGGCTGGTTCGCACTGTTAGCGCCGGTTGAAATATCAGGATTAGTCTGTGCTGTTTCTTCATCTGGCACAAAAATGTAGTCGCCATCATTAGTGACTGCAGCCAGATTTAAAGCATCAAGTGCTGCATTGTCTGTCGGCCCACCGGCGGCTTTAATAGCATCAATGACTCGAATATCGCTGGATAACTCGACGATGCCAGGGTCATGTACTTCTCCGGCCACATGTAAGACTAACGTATCAGCCGGCGAATTGGCGCCGGGCTCTTCAGCATCGTTTGGTTTAGCCGGATCGTCAAAGGGTGCTTCAGAATCCTCTACACCGTCCTGATCAACTGCCAACGTTGTGCCCTTAGTTGCTGGTTGATCGGTAATCAACCAACGGAACCCAAAGAACGTCAGAACGGCAATAGCGAGCATTAATACCGCAGACAACGCCACTCTAGTCCGCCAGATTGGCGCCTTTGGCTGGTGTTCGTTGGGCTCAACTAGATGTTTTCCCATGCCTATAGCATGAGGTTTCGTGCTGCACACCGGGCGGGCTACAGCTTAGCTGTGGATAAACACTCAACCTTCAGGTTTCTGTGGATTTCTATCCAAGATAAGGAGCACCGGGACGATAGGTGCCACTTAAGTGGTGGTGCAGTTCAATTCCTAAGGGTTCCCGTAGCCGGCATAGTCCAGGTCTGGGCTGATGGACACCCCAAGCGCGCCAAGTCCTAAGTGTGCTGCAAGCACGGCCGGCAGTTGGACAACAGGAACTGGCATAGAGGAATGCTCTTGCAATGTTTCAGCAAGTGTTCGAGCCACGTCAGGGTTCCCGTAAGCCTGTACGCTCAACCGCATAGGTGTCTCAGCTGAGGTTGCAATTTCGGTCATAAGTCCCAACGCTTTGGCAGGGCTTCGTGGCTTGTCCAAGAGCTGTATAGCACCATCTTGCAAGTGCATGACGGGCCTTACCTGCAACAATTGACCTAATAATCCTGTCAGAGCTGGGATGCGTCCACCTTTGCGTAAGGTATCTAGATTAGGCACAGTAAATATTGTCCGACCAGCTTTGGCTTGGCGGGTGGCAATGGTTGTTAGAAAATCTGCTGATAGTCCGACACGGGTGCGTAATAATACGTCCAGTACTGCGTTGCCTAAAGACATTCCGGCGTTATAAGAATCTATAACAGTGACCGGCACCGGTGAGCTTTGTGCGGCGATGCGAGCTGCTTCGACGGTGCCAGATAGTTTGGACGATAAATGAATCGACAGGATACGGCTGTAACCCTGTTCCGCAACATGCTTATAGGTTGCTGTGAACCGTCCTGGTGATGGTCGCGATGTCCGTATGTGCGAGCCGGAGGCGAGAGCAATAGAGAGATCCTGATGGAGGGTCTCGTCGTCTTCAGCATAGATTTGTTCGCCGATCATTACTGGAATAGGCACAACGAACAATTCGGGCCCGGTAGCTAGCATGTACACTTCGTCGGGCAGCGCAGCTGAAGTGTCAGTGACGATAGCCACGCGATCGCGGCGTGGCGGTTTAATATAACGTGCCCAACCGACCGCCTCGCTGCGCACGTCGCGCGAGCGGGCCGCCAGTCGGGCTATCCAGGGGCTTATGTCGCTCATCAGCTAGGTTAGCCCACCACGAAGTTGACGAGTTTGCCTTTGACCACAATGACTTTGCGTATTTGTTGATCGCCAATGGCACGCTGCACATTTTCCGATTTGCGCGCTAGTGCTTCAAGCTGGTCATCGCTAATATCAGCTGGCACTTCAAAACGGTCACGTAGTTTGCCTTGAACCTGAGCAATCACTGTGATGTTGTCTTCGACTAGCAATGTTTCGTCTACGGTGAGCCAGTTGGAGCGAGCAACTGATGGTTCATGTCCCAGCAGAGCCCACATATCTTCAGCAGTGTATGGAGCCACCAGAGACAACAGCTGGGCAACAACTTCTGTAGCCTCAAAGACTGCTGGGTCACCGGCACCAGCGCCCTTATCGATTTCTTTACGGGTGGCATTGACCAGTTCCATGGCACGAGCTACGACCACATTAAATTTCTGGTCCTCAAGCAGAGCTTCTACTTCGTGCACGATTTTATGTGTTTTTTGTCGGAGGCCTACAACGCCCTGGGTAGGGTCGATATTGGGGCCAACGTTTGCATAGTGGATATCCTGGGCTAGGCGCCATGCCCGAGCTAAAAACCTCAGGGACGCAGCCGGTGATACATCAGCCCAGTCGATATCGTCTTCTGGTGGCGAAGCAAAAACCATAGTTAACCGGATAGCATCAACCCCATAGGCATCGAGTTGTTCGCCTAAGGCAACGCCATTACCCAATGATTTCGACATTGCTTTGCCACCGTTGAGTACTTGGCCCTGGTTGAGTAGGCGACTAAAGGGTTCGGTAAAGTTCACCAGACCCATGTCATAGAGCGCTTTAGTGAAAAACCGCGAGTATAGCAGATGCAAAATAGCGTGTTCCACACCGCCGACATACTGATCAACCGGGCCCCAACGGTCCAGTTTGTTCCGGTCCCAGATTTGTTGATCATCATGCGAGGATACAAAACGCATGTAGTACCACGAAGAGTCCACGAAGGTATCCATCGTGTCGGTATCGCGTTGTGCCGGTCCCCCACATGTTGGGCAAGTAACATTTACCCAATCTTCTGCAGCCTCCAGCGGGGATTTCCCCTTTGGCGCCAACTGCTGTCCATGTAAATCCTTTGGCAGCTCAACGGGTAGTTGATCTTCGGGTACTGGTACCAAGCCACAGGTTTCGCAGTGGATAATAGGGATTGGAGCACCCCAGAAACGCTGACGTGACAACAGCCAATCGCGCAAACGGTAATTAACCGAGGCGTAGCCCGTTCCTTTTGTTTCCAGTATTTGGGTGGCCTTAGCGATAGCATCATCGCCCGATAGCCCATTGAGCTCACCTGAGTTGATGTTCGTGCCAGCATCAGTTGTGGCAACACCAGATTCTTCTGGGTTAGCTTCGCCGGTGTCGATTACGGTGCGTATTGGCAATTCCATCGCGGTAGCAAAGGCCATATCACGCTGATCATGAGCGGGTACGGCCATGATCGCCCCGGTACCATAATCAGACAACACGTAGTCCGACGCCCAGACCGGCACACGCTCACCAGATAACGGGTTAATGCAATATCGGCCTAGGAAAACTCCGGTCTTTGGTCGCTCAGCGGACTGGCGATCAATATCAGATACATGCTTGAGTTCCTCACGGTAGGCCCTAAGCGCTGAGGCATGTTCTTCAGTCACCAGTTCTTCTGCAAGATCTGCATCGGCGGCAACTACCATAAATGTGGCACCGTATAGGGTGTCTGGTCGGGTGGTGTAAACTTCAATTTCCGGACCGTTTTCAATGGCAAATGTGACGGTTGCACCGGTAGATTTGCCAATCCAGTTGCGCTGCATGTTTAGGACACGCTCAGGCCAGTGACCTTCAAGGGCGTCCATATCCTGCAACAGGCGCTCAGCATAGTCAGTGATCTTGAAATACCACTGTTCTAGTGCCTTTTTCGTCACTTCGGTGCCGCATCGTTCGCAAGCGCCGTCAACGACCTGCTCATTTGCTAATACGGTTTGGTCTTTTGGACACCAATTGACCAATGAATTTTTGCGGTAGGTCAGGCCACGTTCGTAGAACTTCAAGAATAACCATTGGGTCCAGCGATAATACTGTGGATCCGAGGTGTGCAAAATGGTGTCCCAGTCTACGGAGATGGCGTAGCGCTCAAAAGATGTCCGTTGGGTGTCGATATTAGCGTAGGTCCATTCGGCTGGGTGTGCATCACGGGCAATGGCAGCGTTTTCTGCGGGTAAGCCAAAGGAGTCCCAGCCAATCGGGTGAAGGACATCGTAGCCACGCAGCATCCAATACCGGGCTACAACATCACCCATAGCAAACGCTTCTGCATGGCCCATATGGAGGTCACCAGACGGGTATGGGAACATATCGAGCACATATTTACGTGGTCGTTTGCCGTCGTCTGCGGCTTGAAATACTTTGTTATTTTCCCAATAACCGGCCCAGCGCTGCTCAATGGCAGAAAACGAAAACTCTTCGCGTCCGGTCTCGGCCTGATTCGATGTGTTCGTCACGATTTCCTGTCTACAACTTTTTCAAATGGTCAAATCTAGTCTCAGTGTAATATTCTAGCTGGTCTCATCAACCGGCCAACCAATTGCATGGTCGATAGCCGCATGCCAGCCGGCAATTAAACGTTGGCGTTGCTGTGGTTCAATACGCGGGTACCACACCCCACCGGCCTGCCATAGATCACGTATTTGGGCGATATCGTCCCAGGCCCCGACGCCTAGTCCGGCCGCATAGGCGGCCCCGCGTGCGGTAGTTTCTATATCGGCGCTCCGCTGGACCACAACATCTAAGATATCTGACTGAAATTGCATCAGTTTGTTATTTACTGTCATGCCCCCATCGACCCGCAGTTGCTGTAGTTTTTCACCGGTATCACGTTCGACAGCTGTAATGACATCTAAGGTCTGATAGGCCGTTGCATCAAGACTGGCACGAGCAATATGCCCGGCGGTGGCGT
>DXHA01000084.1 GCA_019113675.1 Candidatus Yaniella excrementigallinarum | reverse complement strand
GGAGGGTTTTGGCATAAGGTATCTAGCTACTTATCGGAAATGTGGTCGACCAGCACAGGGCCAGCTTCAACAGATTCTACAATGGACAGCAAGTCTGTCCTAGTTCACTGTAAAAGCATACTAATAGGCAGCAAAAATCTCTGCTGTGTCGTCCCGATCCAACCGGTGGGCTAGACACAATTGCAATAAGATTCGAGCTTTTGTCGGAGTAATGTCGGTATTTGCGATCAGTCCACGGCCGACCAAACCACTCCTAGCCATAACCTGGGGTTCTAGTTGTGCTCTAGTCGCTTGAACGACAAGGATTCCGTGGCCAATCGCTATATCGATGGCATCGTCTAATGGCTGAGTCAAGGTTCCGGGTGGATACCCCACAGCGATCAGCCCGGCTGCCCCTGCGGCGAGAAACGCGTCAACGGCAGTGGCGTCGGCATCAGTATAGGCATGTACGATATCGACCCTGGGTGCTGACACGGCGGTTGCCGCAAACGCTGAGTCTGTAGTATGCGGGTTTGGCGGCTTCCGCCAGTAACGCACCGTATTATCTGCTTGAATCATGCCTAAAGCTCCACGCACCGGTGATTGCAGCGCCGTTAGGCTATGGTTAGCAACTTTACTAACGTCACGGGCTGAGTGGATCTGCCGATTCATAACCACCGTCACCCCTGCACCTACTGACTGCGGAGATACAGCGACCCGAAAAGCATCGGCCAGGTTCAATGCGGTATCAGAGCCCACCGTATTGCCGGGACGCTGCGCTCCGACGATCACCACTGGTTTATTGGTGGCTACCACCAGATGGAGAAACCAGGCGGTCTCTTCTAATGTACCGGTCCCATGGGCAATGACAGCCCCTACAATATCCGGCTCTTTTAAACATTCATCGAGCCGCTGAGCTAACGTCTTCCAATGTTCACTTGTGACGTGTTTAGAGCGCAGTGTGCCGAAGGACTCAACGCGGATATCGGAAATCTCGTCCAATGCGGGGTACAGCGAGATCAGCTCTTTAGCCGACATAACCTCACCACGGTCCAGATAATCGAGGTATTGCCCAGAACCAGTGCCCCGGTTAGAAATTGTGCCGCCGGTACCAAAAAATGCGATTGCCATATCTGCCTCCTGGCAGCTCAGTGTAGTTCTGTATCGAAAATACTTTGGTCAAATCGTGCGATGACAGCTGACTTTGACTTTGACGCTTCATAGACTAGGTATCGTTCACTGTTCGCTAGCAGAAAGCAGCTGTTGTGACCACACCACAAGATCTGGAACGCACTATTTCCGCAGAACGGCAGGCCATCTATGAGCAAGTTGACCGCCCAGTGCCACAGCGCTTACCTGCACCCGCGTTGAAATACGGACTCAAACGCTCAATTCAAGAATTCGGTTCCGATAAGGGTACTGATCGTGCCGCCGTCGGAACCTACTTTGCGGTACTGTCCTTAGCCCCGGCTATGTTGGCTGTATTTTCGGTATTGACGTTGGTGCTGGCTTCAGCCGCCGACACCGTGGAAAACTTCGCCGAAGGCTTTGTCACTCGCGCAGTACCGGATGAATATCAAGATCTGGCGCTCAATTTAATAGACACAATGACCAACTCAGCCTCCGGTGGAGTCATCGGGCTAATTATTGGTGCTGTAGTTGCCCTGTGGTCTGCATCAGCATATGTCAAAGCGTTCTCACGCAACATGAATACTGTTTACGGCGTGGCTGAAGGTCGCTCCCCTGTCCGCTTCTACATCACAATGCTGGCCTTAACACTGGCCGTGGTACTCATTGTCGTGGCAGCTCTAATTTCCCTAGCACTGAACGAGACCATCATCAACGCGACTTTCGCTCCAGTCGCTGAAGCTCTGGGCGCTGAAGGCAGCCTAGACACGCTCACCGGTACCTTCTTACCGATATGGAACTGGCTAAAGTACCCGGTGGTTTTGGTCCTTATTATTCTGTTGAACGGTGTCCTCTATCAATTTGCTGGCAACGTAGAACGGAAGTTCCGCTGGTTCTCTGCCGGGGCGATCTTTTCTGTCATCGGGATCATTGTGGCAGGCTACGCCATGATCATCTATCTGACGCACTTCGCCTCATATTCCTCCTATGGGATGATCGGTACGGTGATGGCAGTGCTGTTCGTCGTGTGGGTATTCAACATCGTCATGTTCTTGGGCGCAGAGATTGATGTGGAGATTCTTCGCGCACGACAACTGGTCGCTGGTATTCCTGCCGAAGAAAACGTAAAGATTCGCCCACGTTCAGTCGCGGCTATCGAAAAACAGGTGGAAAAGCACAACGCCAAGATTGAAGAAGGCCAAGTGCTTCGCCGTTCGCTATCTGTCATCGAAGACGAACAACACGAGATCTAGACAGGAGCCGATAAAACAAATTAGTCTCACCAAATGAATGCTGTGACCAGCTAATGAATTTATGACTGCACGCAGTAGTAAGAGAACACGAGGTTTAATGCATACCATTCCTGCACAAATGTCTGCGGCACTGCTTATCGGTCATGGGGGCTTAGATAAACTCGAGTACCGAACGGATGTTCCCGTTCCTGAACCAGCCGATGACGAAGTCCTTATCGAGGTCGGCGCAGCTGGAGTCAATAACACCGATATTAATACACGGCTCGGCTGGTATTCCAAAGCCGTCGATGAAGCCACAAATGTTGGTGGCGCTGAAGGTTTTCAGGATGTTTCCGACGATGATGCCGGCTGGTCAGGCACAGCTTTAGAATTTCCACGCATTCAGGGTGCAGATGTAGCTGGGCGCATCGTCGCGGTGGGTGCAAATATCGCCGAGGCTCGCCTCGGAGAGCGTGTTATGGTACGCAATATGCTGCGGCACTACGTGAACCGACGGCCATATGAGAGCTGGACCCTTGGCAGTGAATGTGATGGCGGCTTTGCTCAGTACGTTGCAATCGCGTCCGATGAGACACACGCGGTGAACTCACAGTGGTCGGATATCGATCTCGCTGCAGTGCCGTGTGCTTACTCGACGGCAGAGAATATGCTGCACCGGGCTAAGGTAGGTGCCGAACGCGTTTTGATTACCGGTGCATCTGGTGGTGTCGGTATGGCTGCTATTCAGTTGGCTCGTCGTCGAGGGGCCGAAGTCATTGGAGTGTCTTCGGCGGCGAAGGCACAGACCGTGTACGATGCAGGAGCCCACCGGGTGATCGATCGGGCCGAGAACCCAGTAGATACACTCGGCGACAAGTCAGTCGACGTCGTACTAGACGTTGTCGGTGGCACCGGAGTTGCAGATCTGCTGACCGTTTTGAGGCTCGGAGGTCGCTACGCTGTGGCCGGCGCCATCGGCGGGCCGCTGGCTCAGATCGATTTGCGAACGGTATATCTAAAAGACCTGAGTCTTCTGGGGTGTACCTTCCAAGAAGATGAGGTATTTACCAATCTGGTTGGTTACGTGGAACGCAATGAAATCAAACCTCTTGTATCTCAGACTTACGAGCTCGAGGACATCCAGAAGGCTCAACAAGATTTCATCGACAAAATTTACCCTGGAAAGCTCGTATTACTCCCACCGCCCGTAACGGGCAAGTAAGCCTAAGACCAGGAACATGGTTTTTCTTCTCACCTCATAGACATGGGCAACCGAGCAGTCCTTCCACCATCGACAACCAGCACCTGTCCGGTACCGAAGCTGGAGCTCTGGCTGGCCAGGTATACAGACCACATCTCCAATGCCACGGGGTGTTCCGGTCCGCCCTACCGGGTGCAGGCTATTCAACGCGCCTCGAGCGGACCCATCCGGAGACAACGAATCGATATATTTATCGCTCAATTCAGAGCTGATCCACGGTAGTGCAGCTTGAATGAGAAAAATCGGAGCACGCAAATTAATATTCGTCATTTAGTCCCATTCATCGGGGGTGATGTCTATGATGCTGCGTTCCCACATCACTCCCCCGTTATTAACCAAAACATCAAGTCCGCCAAAATGAGAGGCAGTTTGTTCCACTACTTATGGTAGTTGAGTCAACTCGCCTAGATCGGCGGCAAGATGTATAACCCGCGGATTTTCAGCAAGTTCCCCTTCAAGCTCACGTCGCCGGACGATAGCAACATTGGCGCCAACTGCTAAGAATTGCTCGATGATGCCACGGCCAATACCTCGACCGCCGCCAGTAATTAATGAAGTTTTTTCTGCCAAAAGCACGTCGCTTCTCCGTTCCACAGGACCGTGAAACAAATTTGTATCCGAGGCCCGAAATTGTATGACCGGCAAGTGGAGGGGAGTATCTATGACCAGCTGCCGACCGGTTCTCCCAGTAGCTCTTCATTAACGCTAAGCCCTAGGCCCGGCGTCTGAGTCGTCAGAATGCCTGCATCAGAGCTGGTCACCGCTATTTCTGCCGTCTTGAGGGTCACCATGTCGGTGGTGTTCAAAACGCAGCGCAATAATCGTGGACTTATAGTCGCAGCAAGCTGGACAATCGCGGCAAACGAAACTTCTGATCCTACTGTGTCCTGGACACTCATCGTCAAACCGGCGGCCTGGCAAATGTCACGTTGTCGGCGAGCCTTTGTCAGACCACCTGCCGGTGAAATCTTGAGTCCAATCCCGTCGGCAACATCGTGACGGATCAACCTGATCACGTCATCAGTGTCTTGGACCAATTCGTCTAAAACCAGTGGATAGTTACATTTACGCCGAACTGATTCCGTTTCCGTCCACGTTTGGCACGGAGCTTCCAACACAAAATCCATTTCAGGCGGTAGCAGCTGCAACGTTCTGAGTACCGCTTCGGGACTGAGTCCACCGTTGGCATCAACGATAAAGTACTCTCCCGGCTGCTGGTCGGCCATACTAGCAATAATACGTTGTGCATCCAGACTGGGACCACCCTCATCATCGAGCGCACCGATTTTAACCGAGTGCCCACGATAACCTCGTGCTCTATGCTCGCTAACACGTTGGCGCATTTCCTGTGGCTCGCCCGCATGGATCGATGAGATCATCGGCATCGCAGTTGCCACGCTTCCACCAAGCAGCTCCGCTACTGGAAGCCCCAAGACCTTTCCGAACACGTCCCAACAGGCAATATCAAGCGCTGCTTTGGCGTGATTATGCCCTACCAAGGTCTCGTCCATGAGGTCATTAATACGATCAACCTGACGCGGATCTTTACCCAGCAATACCGGAGCCAACTCAGCAAGTCCTGACCTGACGCCGCCAGCATGAGCTGCCACATAGGTTGCACCAAATGGAGTACTCTCGCCCCAACCGGACGTGCCATCATCAGTCGTGATTTTTACAATAGTGGCATCGAATGCCGTATAACTGCGCCCTCGAGATAGTTCGTATGTGCCACCGGCGTAGGGCAGGTCAATTTGATACGCGTCTATTTGACGAATGTGCATGGGGCTATGTTCCTAATGTGAGATGGCAGTTTCAGCCGACACTACTGCATCGCTTAATTCTTGGGCTACCCTTCGGGAGGTGTACAGCAGGCACTTTGGATTGCACCGTCAAAGAAACCCGACCAGAGGTTTGCCGTATCAAAGCAAACAAAATGGAGCGCACCTTGGAAACGTTGCAGTTCAGCCTGGCTATACGTGCATGTTCCAGGTCGCTGAATGAGCCACTTTTACAGACCAACCAGTCAACTTACCGTCAGCGACGTTGAAGACCGCAAGTTCGTCACGTCAGACTTACAGTACTTTAGTCATGTCTGGATAGGTTTCCACCTCGGGTAATGGCTAATCCACCGTGTTGGTCAAGGCGGTAGCAATCTCGGCAGAACCCTCCTCGAGCCGTTCCACAAATGACTGAATACTGGTTGCTTTCATTCGCTGGTCGAGTCCGGAGACGGCTAGAATGCCGATCAAATTGTTGTTGTCGTCGCGTACCCCAACGGCTAGGCTGAAGAGCCCTTCTTCAAGTTCGCTGTCTAGAGTTGCATACCCAACAGTGCGAATTTCAGCCAGTTGTTGAATAAGGAAGTCGCGGTCCTGAATGGTATATCGGGTGAAGGATTCCAACGTTTCGGGCAACAAAGTTTGGACCTCCCTGTCCGAAAGATCAGCCAGGATGATTTTGCCCATTGCACTAGCGTGTAACGGCAAGCGCTGACCGGCATACCCCTCTTGAGGGGCAAGAAAATGTGGACCATCTACTTCTGCTATCAAATCAAAGCTGGTCGGTCCCGTGACAACACCATAGGCGATAGTCTCATTAAGCTCGGTGACCAATGCTTCAATAGTGACTTGTACACGAGAAAGAATTCCGCTGTGCGGATCGGCTAGTCGACCCAGGCGAGCCAACTGCCAACCCAGTGAATAGTTCCCGTTATTTCGCGTTAGAAAACCGGCGTATTCCATACTGCTTAGCAATCGGGAAGCCGTTGCACGGGCTAGTCCCACATCGGCAGCAACATTGGTCGCAGTCGTGCCTTCTGGATGTTTTCCCACTTCGAGCAATAATTTCAAGGCTCGCAGTACCGAGCGGTTCATAAGCTCTGGGGCACTTTGAGAATCGGGTAGTGCTTGGTCAGTGCCTTCCGTTTTTTCTTCCGGAATATGGATCTTCTCCCCAACGCTACTTTTCGTTTATCTCAGCCACTGTTCAACTTAGTCAATTCTATATGGCAATAAAACAACGCCGCCTCGAATGCTTTTCGAGACGGCGTTGTTATGGTCTGTTAGCTTTTTTCTTTACCGCGGTCCAAACCAAGACGGGTAAGCGGTACACCATCGATGGCGCCGTCGATGGTCTTTTCAGCTTCTTCGTGGTCGACATCAAGCACTAAGGCAACTTCGGCAACGACCATGTCTTTTGCTTCTTGGTAAAGGTTGCGTTCGGCCATCGACAGCTCTTTTTCTTGCTGACGACGGTAGAGGTCGCGAGCAACTTCTGCCACATTGTCGAGTTCTCCGGTGGCCAGTTTTTCACGCAATGCCTTGAGACGACGGGACCACTGTTGTTCGAGTTTATCGCCGGTTTTGGCCAGCAGTGACATGAGCTTACGCAACCGGGTATGGCTGGCCAGATCACGCACTCCAATTTCAGACAGGCTGTCTTCGGGGACGGCGATTTGCAGGCGCTGATCTTCTACTTCCAGCACCACGTAGTCGACGTCTTCACCTTTGACCTTCCTGGTTTTACGCTCAACGACCTCCGCAGGACCGTGCTGAGGGTGAACTACGAATTTACCAAGGGTCAGACGCATGTGCGATGGGCACCTTTCGTTCGGCAGGATTTGACGAGCTGCTATGAATTAAAAGACAAATGGACACAGCTGTCGCAAACAGTCTAGTTTTCTTACTCTAACAGCGGCGTGTTCGCCCGGCAACGCCAGACCGGGCAAAATAAGCCTAGCGGCTGAAATGTTCTTGGGCAGCCAAAAATTCGTAGACTGCGACGTCGTCGACTCCCGGAAATGACCCCGGTGGCATCGCTGCCAACATGTGCGCGTTGGTACGAGCGGCTGGCCAAGCGTAACCAGCCCATTGTGCTTGCAGCTCTGCAGACGGGGTACGGCAACATGTTGGATCTGGACAGTTAGACTGCGAACGTTCAGCTGTATCAGCTCCGCGGAACCAGCGGGCCTGCTCAAACGGAATGCCTACGGATAGCGAGAACAATGCAGACTGGGACGGTTCAACAACTGCGGTACACCAATACGTGCCGACGACGGTATCGGTGTACTGATTAAAGGGGCGGAAACGGTCGCTGGTGCCAAAGACTTCCCGGCAGGTCCAATACCGGCAGGCGGCTTGCCCTTCGATGGCGCCGATAGAATCTACGGGAAAGTTCACGCCGTCATTTTCATATGCTTTATGCAGCACTCCGGATTCGTGGACTTTTTGAAAGTGGCATTCAATGTCGAGGTGATGGGTGGCCACATTGGTGAAACGGTGGGCAGCTGACTCATAGGACACTGAGTAGGCATCACGGATGTCTTCGATGGCGATGTCACGATCTTTTTTGCGCTGCTTGAGCTGTTTGACCAAGGACTTTTCTGGCATCATCAATGCGGCCGTTACGTAATTGGTGGAGACTCTCTGCCGCAAAAAATCTTTGTAGTCGACTGGTTCACCATGCCCGAGGACATAAGACACCAGTGCCTGTAGTGCTACTGATCGTGGATCATGATCGGGGCTTCGAGCATCGGCTAAGAAAACCACACGGTTTTTGAGGTCTGTAACTGAGCGAGTTGAATGTGGCAAAGAGGAGACAAAGCGCAGTTCAAAGTCAAGGTGGTCTGCAATGTCGGCTATCGCATGATAGGACAGCGGGCCGTCGTCGTGTCCCACTGCCGCCAGTAGCTCGTGGGCTTCTTTTTCCAAATCGGCATAGTAGTTGTTGTGCTCACGCTGTTCTTTCCGCATTGATACATTGGCACGGCGAGCTTCCTCCGGGGTAGCCGCTTGCTCTGCATATTGCCGGCGCAGTTCGCGAGTCAAACCATCCAGGGCTTCTAATACAGGAGTAGAGATTGCCGATGAAACACGGATCGTGGGTAGCCCCATGGCTTGCCAGTGTGGGGTGCGCTGAGCTTTTTCCACTGAGATCTCCAATGCAGCCCGAGTCGATGGTGCTTCAGGTTGGAGTAGATCAGCGAGTTCCACGCCTAATAACTGGGCTGCATGAGTAAGCAATGTAATTTTGGGCTCGCGTTTGCCATTTTCGATCATAGATAGATGCGAAGCAGTAGCACCCAACTGAGTAGCCAGTGCATCCAAGGTCATATCGGCTGCGGTACGAAAGTGTCGTAAACGATGCCCAAGGATCACAGGATCGATAGATGCCTGCGAAGCGGCTTCTGGTAGGTCTTGATTCTCGAAGGACTCGGGTTCTGTCAGAGATGCCATAATGCAAGCGTAGTCAATAATTAGATTTTTTCACAGTCGGACAGCAAAATTCTCCTCTCTAAACCGGCTATCGGGAACAGAGAATGCCGCGACACACCCTTACCTGAAAAAACTATTTATGCGTTTATTCTGGCGGACCTGTCCACTTTTTTCGAAATCTAACTAATACAAGGGATTTACCTGGAACTTCATTAGTTAATTTTCTGTGTATTTTCGTTTTATTAACGCACTTTTATCCAACTAGCTCAATAAACTTAGAAATATCGGCGAAACTTTCGTAAGCAATATTTGCGCCAATATTTTCTTTGGATTCATCTAGTTTTGGGCTTCCAAGCTGGCAGAGTAGTTCATACACCGATTGCACAGACCACAGAACGTAGCAATCGAAACCCGCAGAACTGTGATTTAGGGAGAAACATGGAACAGGCAATCCAAGCAGCAGCAGACCAAGTTCAACAAGACTGGGATTCCAACCCCCGTTGGAAAAACGTTACTCGCAACTACTCTGCTGAAGAAGTTGTACGACTGCGCGGACGCGTTCAAGAAGAACATACATTGGCTCGCCGTGGCGCGGAGAAACTGTGGGATCAACTCACGAATGAACACAAGACCGGAGACTTTACCAACGCCCTAGGTGCCATGACTGGCGGCCAAGCGGTACAACAAGTCAAAGCTGGACTGCGTTCGATCTATCTATCCGGTTGGCAGGTTGCAGCCGATGCAAACCTGGCAGGTCACACCTACCCGGACCAGTCACTATATCCGGCAAACTCGGTGCCGCAGGTTGTCCGTCGTATCAATAACGCTCTTATGCGTGCAGACCAGATCGAATGGGCCGAAGGTGTCCAGACCGTAGAGGATTACTTGGTCCCAATCGTTGCAGACGCCGAAGCAGGCTTTGGTGGTCCACTAAACGCCTATGAGCTCATGAAAGCGATGATCTCTGCCGGGGCAGCAGGTGTGCACTGGGAAGACCAAGTCGCCTCTGAAAAGAAATGCGGTCACCTGGGCGGCAAAGTTCTCATTCCAACCTCACACCATGAGCGTACACTCAACGCCGCACGTCTTGCAGCAGACGTCGCTGGCACGCCGTCACTTATCGTTGCACGTACCGATGCGGAAGCAGCCACGCTGTTGCAGTCGGATATCGACGAACGCGATCACAAGTTCCTAACCGGAGAACGCTCCTCTGAAGGCTTCTACTACATCAAAAATGGTCTGGAGCCATCCATTGCTCGGGCCAAGGCATATGCGCCGTACTCAGATTTGCTGTGGATGGAAACATCCACGCCGGATCTTGACGTGGCCCGTGAATTCGCTGAAGCCATCAAAGCGGAGTTCCCAGACCAAATGTTGGCCTACAACTGCTCACCGTCCTTCAACTGGAAAGCCAACCTGGATGACGAGACCATCGCCAAATTCCAACGCGAACTCGCTTCCATGGGCTATACCTTCCAGTTCATTACCCTGGCTGGTTTCCACTCGCTGAACTACTCAATGTTTAACCTGGCCAAGGGCTACCACGAACGTCAGATGTCGGCCTTCGTTGAGTTGCAGCAGGCAGAATTCGCAGCCGAAAAAGATGGCTTCACCGCCACCCGTCATCAGCGCGAAGCCGGCACCAGCTACTTCGATCTCATCTCAACAACCGTCAACCCAGAATCAGCCACCACAGCTTTGGCAGATTCAACCGAAGCACAACAGTTCTAGTCTGAACCGCTAGGCAAGATAAGGAGCACCCGCCATGGCATCACCAACTATCCAACACACAACGTCAGAAGGCATCGCGGTGACCGTGTTCGGTGAACTGGATGCACGGCAACGCGAAATTCTCACCGACGAAGCCTTGGAATTCCTGGGCTACCTACACACCAAGCAGAATGCGAAGCGTAAAGAGCTGCTTGCAGCTCGCACGGACGCACGTGCCAAAGTAGCAGCCGGTGAGCAACTGGATTTTGAAAAATCCACCCGCACTATCCGTGAAGACGATTCATGGCGGGTCGCTCCCCTCGCCCCCGGACTAAAAGACCGGCGCGTGGAAATTACCGGTCCAGTCGATCGAAAAATGACCATCAATGCACTAAATTCTGGTGCCAAGTGTTGGTTGGCAGACTTCGAAGATGCCTCGTCACCTTACTGGTCCAACATGATCAACGGGCAAGTGAATCTTTTCGATGCTATCCGCCACGACATAGATTTCACTTCTGAACAGGGCAAAGCCTACCGATTGAAGAAACCGGCCCTGGCCCAAATGCCGACAATTATTGTTCGCCCTCGCGGTCTACATTTAGACGAATCACACATCGAAGTCGACGGCGAACCACTGTCCGGATCTCTGATGGACTTTGGCCTGTACTTCTTCCATAATGCCGAGAAACTCGTGGAACTCGGCCGTGGTCCGTACTATTACCTACCAAAACTTGAACACCACTTAGAAGCCCGCTGGTGGAACTGCGTGTTCAATAAGGCACAAGATTACTTAGGCATTCCGCAAGGTACCGTTCGGGCCACCGTATTGATCGAGACGATCACGGCAGCCTTCCAAATGGAAGAGATCCTCTACCAACTGCGCGATCACGCTGCCGGATTGAATGCCGGACGCTGGGATTACATTTTCTCGATCATCAAAACCTACCGCGACTCTGGTACGGAATATGTCTTACCAGACCGCGCAGATGTTTCGATGACTCAGCCAATGATGCGGGCATACACCGATTTATTAGTCCGTACCTGCCACAAACGTGGTGCCTCGGCAATCGGAGGTATGAGCGCTTTCATCCCCGAATCATCGAATCCGGAACGGACCAAAGAAGCACTGCGTAAGGTTCGCGAAGATAAAACCCGCGAAGCTAACGATGGCTTTGATGGTTCATGGGTTGCCCACCCAGGTTTGGTACCGACATGCATGGGTGTATTCGACGAATTGTTGTTGGACGCCCCACACCAAATTCGTACCAATAAGCGCGAAGACGTAGTACCGTCGGCAGCTGCGCTTATCGATGTGGCTGCCACTAGTGGTTCAATCACTGAGGCCGGTCTAGACACCAATATCGAGGTCGGTATCCGCTATATGGATGCTTGGCTTAACGGCTCTGGTGCTGCTGCAATCAACGGTCTTATGGAAGATGCCGCTACCGCAGAAATTTCACGGTCCCAGATCTGGCAGTGGATCCATGCAGGATCTGTGGCACTACGTGAAGACGGCTCAACAAAAACCGTCACCCGCGATTGGGTCACCCAGAAGATCGATGATGTATTTAGCGCTTTACCACGCTATGAAAATGATCGTCTCGATGACGCAAAACAGTTGTTTGCCGAGTCCGCACTGTCAGAAGATTTCGAGACTTTCTTGACCTTGCCGGCATACGACCGCTATCTCGCAGCTGGCGCGACCGTCAGCGCATAACACTTCCTCTTGTGCTCACAGTTCGTGGGGCTTCATCGCATTAGCGGTGAAGCCCCACAACCCTTTAAAAGACCTATCTGCTCCGGTTCTTGACCCGCCGAGTCAACGCAAACACGAGAACCGTTAGCGCTGCTACGACCAACCAGATCGCTGCCAGACCCATAATTGTATAGGCCCAACCACCAAGGAGGGCGCCAATGGCTATGGCAGCCCATAAGCCTAGATAGCGCACAAAGCGTGCCAGATACACCGCGGACCGCACAGCGATGGCGGAGGCCAAAGACTGCCCCAGCTTCACTAATGTGCCAGTCATATAAGTCAATCCCACGGTCACTTCGCCACGGCGAGTAAAGGTTCCATTAATAGCGCCTGTGGCAGCGGCAATTATGAAAGGAACTACAGGTTCGATGGGTGGGATAAGCGTACTGACCGCCCCTATAACTAACAGGGCATAGGACATCCAAACGGCAGAACCATGCGGGGCGACCTGTTGCGACAGTAGCGCCTCTGCGGGTGGATGGAATCGTTTGGGACCGTATCGCACTGCAAATGATGAGAGCATCACACCGAGAACAAATGCCGCAATCAAAAGAGAGGCCATAAGCCAGCCCTGGTAGTTTCCTTGGGCAAGGTCGGCGGCAGCCCGGGTAGAGTTGCCGGACATAAAAGAAACAAAATATCCGCCTAGATGGATAAAAAATAGGCCGTCAACAAAACCTGCACTGGCCGTAAGCCCTGCGGCTAAAAGTCGTTGTCGCGAAGATAGCGATGCTGCCAAGAGTTCCCTTTCGCTAAGTCCCAACGCTATATTACCGCCAATATCAAAAGCCTGCGGTTTCACTTCAAAACTCTAATGTTAGATGACATAAAACTGCCGCTGGCCTCCTAATGGAGGCCAGCGGCAGTCAGCTAGTTGAGGGGTGGCTAGTCAGTCAGGCCATCAACGTAGTCTTGGTTCTCGGCAACCCAATCTTCAATAATTGGGCGGTAATCATCGGTATCTGGATTCTCGTTGAACA
The DNA here is from genome assembly GCA_019113675.1 of Candidatus Yaniella excrementigallinarum. Lineage (GTDB taxonomy): Bacteria > Actinomycetota > Actinomycetes > Actinomycetales > Micrococcaceae > Yaniella > Yaniella excrementigallinarum. The sequence goes on along the minus strand of DXHA01000084.1, from coordinate 27,649 downwards.
TCTCATTTTCAAGCGAGTAGAGAGTATCCGAATCCATTTCGAAATCTTCCAACCAGCCAACGACATCGGCATTGTCTTCATCTTCAGCCCAGTCCGCGTTTGCAGTACCGTGGATGGCTTCAGTTTCACCCATCGCACCTTCTGGGTCCTCTAGGTCACGCACCGGGTATGCATCGTATGCCCAGTGTGGACGCCACAGAGTAACAACAATATTGTCGCCTGATTCGGTGGCGCTTTCCAGTTCCTGCAGCATTGCTGGGGTACCCGAGGTCGTGAAGTCCATGTCTTCTAGACCATAGGTTGGAATAGCTTCATTTTCGACTTGCTGAGTGATGCCGGCACCGGGGTCGATACCGATAATCTCGTTGTTGAACTCGTCAGCATTATCTGCCAGTTCTTCAATCGAATCGATCGGGGCATCCTCGTTGACCGCTAGATGTAGTGATGACTCATCATTCCAGACTCCAAGGTCGGTGATGTCATCGCTGTATTCATCTACGTAGTCCTCGTGGGTGATCGGCAGCCAGGTATCCAGAGTAAAGTTGTAGTCGTTAGTTGCCAATCCAGAATATACCGGGGCCGGGTCAGCATATTCGAGGTTTACCTCATAGCCCTCTTCTTCAAGGAGATAGGCCCACAGCTCGGAGACTGCAATGCCCTCTTCCCAGCCGTTAAAGACTCCAATAGTAATTTCTCCGGCGTCGCCGTCTGCGTCACCGCCACCTCCATTATCATCACCGCAAGCGGTCAAAGCCAAGGCGGCTACGGATAGAGCTGTTACCGATTGAAATAAACGTGATTTCAAGGTCAACATCTTCCTTTCATTTCCTTCTTAAGGATTTTTGAGTGAAACTTGTGATTAGTGGCTGTTATGCTGCGCTTGGATCGAGGTCAGTCTGTCAAGGTACATAGCTAAGATGACCACGGCAAGACCAGACTCGAAGCCAAGACCAGCATTAATGCGGTTCAATGAGGCAACGACCTCGCCACCAAGTCCGCCAGCGCCGACCATACCGGCAATAACAACCATCGACAACGACAGCATAATGACCTGGTTTACACCGGCCATAATTGTCGGCAGTGCCAGTGGTAGCTGAATCTGACGCAGTATTTTTCCAGGCGGGGAGCCAAATGCCTTACCGGCTTCAACTACTTCAGCATCAACATTGCGAATACCCAGTTCAGTAAAGCGTACCCCAGGTGCCATCGCGAAAATTACAGTAGCAACCATGCCTGGAACGACCCCTACGCGGAAAATAACCAGTGCAGGAATCAGATACACCATCGGGGGCATAGTCTGCATGAAGTCGAGGATGGGCCGCAAAATTTTGGAAGCGGTGTGGGACTTCGCCGCCCAGATCCCCAGCGGGATACTGAACACAACTGCGATCAAAGTGGCGATGGCGACCAATGACAACGTGGACATCGCATTAGGCCACTGGTTGACGCCGACGATCACAACGAATCCGATCACGGTGCCTAATGCCAGCTGCCAGCTGCGCAGCCACCATCCGAGCCCGGCAAGAACGATAGTGACAATCCACCATTCAGGAGTGATGAGTACCCAGAGTAAGAACTCATAAAGGGTTTCCAATAAATTACGGATAACCGTAAAGAAAGTGCCAAGCGTGGCTAGCAACCAATCGAGGACAACCTCAACCCAGTCGCCTAGTGGAATACGTGGTACTGGAATTTCCATTTATTTTGCCTCCCCTGCGCCGTCTACGACTTCAGATTCTTGTGGTGTCAGCGCCTCGAGGAGAGTTTCGAGCCGGATGTACCCAAGGTGTTCATTTGTGTTGTTGCCTTCTACAGCAACAGGACCCTGGGCTTTTAAAACCACAGGAACAATGTCTTGAATAGTTGCGTCGGCCTTGACTGTCAGGGTCTTGCGCCCAAATGCAGCACGGTCTTCTGCCGTGAGTTCTGTTTCTGGAACCATGACGGACTCAGCAGTCAACACGCGGGCACGATCCACATCCGAGGTAAACGATGCGACATAGTCATCAGCCGGTTCGGAAAGGATTTGTTCTGGCGTACCAATTTGGGCGATTTCGCCGTCTTTCATTACTGCAATGCGATCGCCCAAGAACATAGCTTCATTGAGGTCGTGAGTAATGAAAATAATGGTTCGTCCAAGCTCATTTTGAATTTGTCTGAGCTCTTCTTGCATTTCACGTCGAATAAGCGGATCAAGCGCTGAAAACGCTTCGTCCATCAACATGATGTCTGTACCGGCTGCCAGCGCGCGGGCAAGGCCAACACGCTGTTGCATACCACCCGATAGCTCAGATGGGTAGGATTCTTCCCACCCGTCGAGCCCGACGGAGGATAACACCTCGCGGGCTTTCTCATAGCGTTCTGCTTTTGCTACGCCCTGAGTTTCAAGACTGTAGGCGGCGTTTTCAACAACCGTCCAGTGCGGGAACAATGCGAAGTGCTGAAACACCATCGAGATGTGTTCCGAACGCAGTGCCCGAAGCTCCTTGGGAGAAAGCTTGGCTAAGTCTTGGCCCCTTACTTCTACGGTTCCCGTAGTTGCTGGCTGCAGTGCATTCAACGTACGAATCAGCGTGGATTTACCCGATCCCGATAGCCCCATGACAACGAAAATTTCGCCGGGATATACATCGAACGTTGCGTTAATTACTGCCGCGGTGCCGTCGTCTTCAACATCTTGACGAGTCGCACCGGCTTTCATTTTTTCAACAACAGCTTTGGGACGCCGACCAAAGATCTTATAGACATTTTCAACCCGTACAACGGGCTGGTCTGTGTTTGGTTCGCTCATGGTGCTTTGACCCACCGCTATAGGTAGCGGGTGAGCTCCTCCTCACGTCCTTGTACAACTTGCTAACAGAATAAATATAGGTCGCGTACACACTCAAATGTCCCCGGCTTACGGGGACACTCGGAAGTAGACGCAACCTCTCTAGATTTTCCACGCTAACAAGATTGGCAGTCCAATTACAGACTGCACTCAGACTGTTATCAGGAAGTGACTTATTAAGTTGACAACTACCAAAAAGTTATACCTAGACCATAACAATACTCTGCATGCAAGTGATACACACCATATCGGCATGGAATTTTGACTTACATCCGTTTACTCACAAGCTTTTTGAGACAGAAGGGAACTGCCACACACAGACTACTTCGGTGACTTAATTTTACCACTGGCCTGAACTGGCACCCTTACAACCCCCTCATTTTGGCGTGGTGGATTACGCTGACAGCGAAGCTCTTATTGCGAATTTTGCTCAATAACCGCACTGGCTTAGGCGAGTACTAACGCTAGAGCTAACCTAACTATCTTGACTTATCGAAGGTTTTCTTGTTTTGGCGCATTGGTTGGTGGGCATCGCGCCAAAATATTCTAGAAACGTAAGGTCAGGATCCTTGAATTTTATTGTGTCGCATTTCGGTCACCACTACCAGTTTCGAAGCATGGTCATTTCGATTTCCTAATACCGGAATTTACTGGACAGAAAAACCTGCTCCCCTTTCTAACCTGGCGCAAGCTAGGCACAATACAAGGAATACCGCTAAGTCTTAGGTAGGCACAGAGCACGATGTCACAGAATACTACTTGCGTGATTATCGGTGGCGGTCCTGCGGGGATGATCGCCGGATTGCTACTGGCACGCGCCGGCGTAGCGGTCACCGTGTTAGAAAAACACAGTGACTTTCTAAGAGATTTTCGTGGCGATACCATCCACCCAACAACATTGGAACTGCTCGATGAGCTTGGCTTAATTGACGAGTTCAACGTGATTCGACACAGTCGGCTCCACGGCTTAATCCTCCACGATGAAAACACAGGGCCTTTTCAAGCCGTTGATATTGGACGCCTTAACGTCAAATACCCATACATAGCTATGGCGCCCCAATGGGATTTCTTGAATCTGCTGGCATCTGCAGGTGTGGCAGAGCCGTCCTTTCGGCTCATCATGGATGCAGAATTTACAGAATTTTTGTATACGGAAGATACGATCACTGGGGTTCGATACGCCGTCGATGGAAAAGTTCATGATTTGCATGCACTGTTGACCATCGCTGCGGACGGCCGAGCGTCAAGAGCCCGGACGCACGCGCGCTTACCGGTCACGAGTTATCCAGTGCCGATCGATCTGTGGTGGTTTCGCGTAAACACCTCTGAGCCGGTAGGCGAAGCGATTCGACCCACGTCGGCAAAAGGCAAAATATTCATAGCAATTCCACGCGAAGGCTACGTCCAGATGGCTTGTCTCATCAATAAGGACAGCGATATGGATTTGCGAGCCGAGGGAATTGAACCATTGCGAGCAGCCATAGCCCAAGCGGTACCAGAGGCTGCGAAGTCAGCGAAAAAGATGAGCTGGGATGAAGTCAAGTTACTCCAGGTTGAAGTCAACAGGCTCACCCGATGGTATCGAAACGGGCTACTATGCCTCGGCGATGCGGCACATGCGATGTCACCGGTCGGCGGGGTGGGAGTCAATCTTGCCGTACAAGATGGTGTAGCCACCGCCAGGATACTGGCTGAGCCATTGCGAACCGGGCAGCTTTCGCTCAACGACCTCCGCGCTGTGCAGCGACGACGCGAAGGTGCGGCAAAGTTCACTCAGCGCCTACAACGCCTTATGCATCAAGTAATACATCCGCTGATTACACAACAACAAGGGCTTACGATCCCTGGCCCGATAAAAACAACACTGGAGACATTTCCGCAACTGGGCAAAATTCCAGCGAGGCTATTGCTTTATGGGTGGAGACCCGAGCATGCACCAGATTTTGCCCGGCGGCCCAATTCGAAGATGTAACCGATGCTTCATTCCTCAAAGCACCCATGATACGGTTCAGATAAGTGATATAAGTCACTACGCAGCTTTCGCGTAGAAAGGCTCCGATATTGACACAGGCCTCCCCTGCTAGAACACGCCAACTTCAAGAACTTGTTGATGCTCTTGGCGAGGACAAGGTCATCACAAACCCAGCGACCATCGATAATTACCGTTGGGACCGTGCTAATGACCCCGATGCCGGTACCTCTATGGCCGTCGTGCGGGCCACCTCGGCAGAGGATGTACAGACTACGCTTCGGTTTGCTGCCTCTGGCCGAATACCAGTAGTGGCCCGGGGTGCAGGCTCCGGGCTCTCTGGGGGAAGCTCCGCCGTCGATGGCGGAATCATTCTTTCCACTGAGAAGATGCGCGATATCGAAATCGACCCGCTAACCCGTATCGCTGTGGTTCAGCCTGGCGCATTCAACTCGGAAGTCAAGGTTGCCGCGGCGGAACATGGCCTGTGGTATCCGCCGGACCCATCATCGGTTGAGTTTTGTTCTATTGGTGGCAATATTGCTACCAATGCCGGCGGGTTATGCTGCGTGAAGTATGGCGTGACGGCCGATTATGTGCTTGGTATGAAAGTTGTGCTTGCCGATGGTCGGCAAGTGGAGTTGGGTGGCCCCCGGTTGAAGGATGTAGCGGGGCTAGATCTCACGCAATTATTTGTCGGCAGTGAAGGGACTTTAGGTGTGATCACTGAGGTCACACTACGATTAGTTCCTGCTCAACGTCCTCCCACTACCCTGGTAGCAGCTTTTGCCACCCTGGATGAGTCGACCAAAACAATTCTTGATGTCGCTTCAACAATGCGACCCTCAATGTTGGAATTCATGGATAACCTCACCATCAACGCCGTCGAGGATGCTACCGGGATGGGGTTGGACCGCGAGGCAGCTGCAATGTTAATCATCCAGTCGGATGAACCTGCCGAGTACGCCGCCGAGGAAATCGCAAAGATCGAACTGCTGTGCGCCGAGCACAACGCCACAGAGGTCTTCTATACCTCTGATCCCGAAGAAGCCGAAGCAATCATCGTTGCCCGCCGCATGGCCATCCCCGCCATCGAGCAGAAGGGCACTCTCCTATTAGAAGACGTCGGTGTTCCGTTACCCAGCCTCGGCGAACTTGTCCGTGGAATCGAGCAAATCTCTAAGAATGAAGACGTAATGATCGCTGTGATCGCTCATGCTGGAGACGGTAACACCCATCCGTTGCTGGTCTTTGACCCGATGGTTGAAGATCAAAAACAAAGAGCGCACCGCGCCTATGGTCAGGTAATGGATCTGGCCGTCCGGCTGGGTGGGACCATCACCGGGGAACATGGAGTGGGCCGACTCAAGCGCCCATGGTTAGTGGATTCGATAGGTGAGGATGCCCTGGAACTCAATCACCGGATCAAGATGGCCCTGGACCCAAATAACATCCTCAATCCCGGGGCAATGTTCGATCCCGCCATGATCGTTGGCGAGGATCCGCACTGAGTAGCCGATATTTCTGAATAACTGAATAATTATCACCGCACCGAGGGCTCCTTGGCGAGCTTGCACGGAAGGGCGTTATCGACGTGGATAACCTATTAGTCCTGAGTTTGTTGGCCGTTGCACCGATCGTTGTGGCCGGTATTCTTCTTGCGGGATTCCGCTGGCCGGCTAAATACACGATGCCGGTGAGTTTTCTTACAGCCGTTGTCATCGCCTGGGTCGCATGGCAAATGCAGCCGAAAGCTTTGGCTGCCGCGACACTCGAAGGCCTGATCGTAGCTATAACTCTGCTGTACATTGTCTTTGGTGCCCTACTGCTGTTGTCAACTGTCACTGTTTCGGGTGCGATAGAACGGATCAATGCTGGTTTCGACCATATATCTCCGGACCGACGGGTTCAGGCTATTATTGTCGGTTGGCTTTTTGGCAGCTTCATCGAAGGCGCCTCGGGCTTCGGTACTCCGGCTGCCGTCGTTGCGCCTCTTATGTTAGCCATGGGTTTTCCCGCGATGGCTGCTGTGATGGTGGGGTTGATTATTCAATCTACCCCGGTGAGCTTCGGTGCTGTCGGCACACCTATGATCGTTGGCGTCGGCGACGGGTTGGATCAGAATTCCGAGGCTATGCAAGATCGACTCGGCGAACTGGGAGTAAACTATTCCAAGTATGTGACAGACATCGCGCTGGATACTGCGTTGATTCACATGGCTGTGGGAATTTTAATTCCCTTATTACTGGCTTGTTTCCTCACAGGTTTCTTCGGACCACAGCGCAACTTCGCCCAGGGACTCAAGGTTTGGCCATTTGCCATCTATGCTTCGCTAGCAATGACAGTTCCCTCGGTAACCGTGGCCTGGTTATTGGGGCCAGAATTCCCCTCCCTAATCGGCGGCCTAGTCGGCCTCGTGCTTGTACTCTTTACATCATCCAAGGGCTTTCTGATGCCCAGGGAAATTTTTGATTTTGGTTCCCGCGATAGCTGGGATAAGCGCTGGATGGGACACATTGCCCCGGGTGATCGCAGGGATCCCAATAAACCACACAAGATGACATTGATTCGGGCTTGGTCGCCATATGTGATCTTGGCTGCCCTGCTAGTTGTCACCAGAGTAATTGACGGAGTCAATGAGTTCCTCACGACTCCTGGTGTCACTCAGCTGAATTTAACCTCGATTCTTGGAGTAGAAGGTATCGACACCGATGTGCAATTCTTCTTCTCCCCTGGTTTCATCTTGATCGTCAGCGCTCTGCTCGGATATGTCATCTATCAAATGCCGGCCAAACAGATCGCGCAAACGTGGAAGACCGCCGGTAAGCAAATCTTCGGGACCGCCGTAGCGCTACTATTCGCTGTGCCGATGGTGCGCGTGCTCATTCAATCTGGCATCAACGACTCGGGTTTGGAGTCCATGCCGGTTGTTCTCGCCGAGGGTGTGGCCTCCGTGGCGGGACCTGCATGGTCCTTCTTTGCGCCGTTTATCGGTGCCCTCGGTGCATTCGTGGCAGGTTCAAATACGGTCTCAAATCTGACGTTCTCGCAATTCCAGTGGTCTACGGCAAATACAATCGGCGTTTCGCCAGAAATTACCACTGCTGCCGGGGCAGTCGGTGGCGCTGGCGGCAATACGATCTCCATTCACAATATTGTTGCCGCTTCGGCAACAGTTGGCTTACTCAACCGTGAGGGCGACATTATTCGCAAAAGAGTATGGGTTGCTTTGTACTATTCCATCGCCGCCGGTTCCGTCGCCTATCTGTTAATACATGGTTTCGGCTTTAACCTCGGCACAATTGCTGTGATAATCCTCTTACTCGCGTTGGCCGCTTTGGGCTATTTGGCATTCCGCCGAGGAGATTCTAGGGCAGTGAAAATTAGCCATACCTATGCCGATCGTACTGATGTCTGAAACCATGCCCAACAGAAATTCAACTAAAGTAGGCACAACAAAAATCAACCCCCGTGATCATTGCAACCACGGGGTAAATCAGCGGAGGATGGGGGATTCGAACCCCCGAGGGCTTTCACCCAACACGCGTTCCAGGCGTGCGCACTAGGCCGCTATGCGAATCCTCCTCGGAGTCTATAGAGAGCTTATGCCTCAAAGACCAAAATTTAGCATAGCCTACTAGCTGACAGATACGCAAAACAGATTCAGGCTTCGAATCACCAGCAGTGAACGCTTGGACTGGAATTCCCTCTTTGGACACAAATTGGTAGTATGGAATTCGGCCCCTCACGCGGTGCCATCTTACTCAACTCCCCCAGGGCAGGAATGCAGCAAGGGTCGGTGAGCTCTGACAGGTGCGTGAGGGGTTCTTTACTTAAGGTCCCTCGGTCAGTTGTTGGCGCAGTGTAGTGGTGTATAAGTCTTCTTCGCTATTTATCCCGTAGGCCAACAACTCTGGCCACGCACGGTGAATCAGATCGGTCTGAAATTGAGCACCGCGACGTACATTTGCATTGGGGCTGGTTAAGATTTGATAGATCCGGCGAGCGTTGACCGGAACTATAGAATCAAAAACTGTATCTGTTTCATTGGCTATTTCCGCATACCAGCGTGATGACCGGTTTTCCCAGTGATACACATCGGTGTACTCGACATCGTCGTGCAATGATTCGTATTGAAACTCTTCAACTTTGGCCCAGAAAAACTTGGTATATGCTTTCAAGCTTGGCCTTCTTCGTCGGACGACTTCTTCCAGGATTGCCGCCAGTCTGTCACGCTGTTCTGGCAACGCAGTATTGCCTCGGATGAGTCTGCCCATTTCCACGAAGTTTCCTCGCACATGAATGCTATTAATATCCGGGAACAGGTCTTTATACATGGGCACATATGGGCGACCATGGTTGCGTATGGCGTTACGAGCCAAGACCTCATTGTCGTCCTCAGTCAGGTTTGGGGCCGAGGGTTTAACCAAAACATAAAAATCTTGCGGCAAGTGGTCGGCCATTTGGCCAAGGATGTTGTGGTCTGTAGTCATAGTGCGTTGCCAAAACGATGTTGGCTTTGCCCCAGTTTTAACATTGGCCGCGGTGTAGGTAAACGCCCGAAGATTATCTAAGTATGGTCTCATGTGTGCCAGGACGGTACGCGAATCAAGCCCACCAGATAGGGAAACACCCAGCGGTAATTTCGGGTGCAGCTCAAACAGTTGTTGCAATTGCTCATGCCACAACCGATGAACCAGCTCAATTTTCTCTTGCCAAGCCACCTTGGTATATGGGTTAGCGCTTCGGAGCCCAAAACGTGTTTGAGTTCCGTCCGGTAGTGCTAGCCGGTGGTTGGGAAGTAGTGCCTTGATATATGGGTTCTCAGTCACATCCCATAGGCCGTCAGGGGATGTTCTGGTGTTTTTACTACCTACCGGGCAGGAATATTCTTGCTCACCGGTCAGTCTGTCCAGCATGTCGAAATGCGATGCCACAAATCTTTGATCGGTGTTGAAGTAGACCGTGCGGTGGCCTGCAGCATCATGATATGCATACAGTTTACCGCCGGTTTTCAGTATGATCGCGTGTCGGCCACCGATGTCATACAGTGCTGTCTCAACGCCTTGCAATCCGTTGGGTTGCAACAATCGAAGTAGCTCATCGGCAATGTCCTTGCTTGTGGCCGGGATGTCTCCGGTGGATAGTGGAAGTAGTTTTCCGATTGTGACTAACCAATCGTCTCCATCACGTGCAATGCCGATCTCGGTGATCGTATCGGCGTACAAACGGTAATCGGTTAGCTCAATGCACCGGTAGTGATCAAGTTCCTCAAGAAATGTGATGGAAGTTGGGGACAAGAAAAATCCCCGAGCATAAAGCCGCACCCACGTTAACCTAGTCACGCTGGCCCCCAAAATACCGACGGAGTTCTTGGAACCAGGTCTTGAGGCTATGGCTAGCTCTCCTGTAAGTTCCCCTGGGTAGTATGGCCACTTTAATGTAGATGACGTTGACATCAGATCCGAGACCTGTGGGTTCTACTGATTGGGCAGTCAGCGATACACTAAGCTCAGTGGCAGCGGTCACGGCATGCAAGGGCACCTCAACTTCCGCCAGAGAAGCACCGGCATCTACCGATGCGACAACTTTTTTCCCACGATGCACCTTAACTGTGAGTGCCCCACGTGCCGGTTGATCACAATGGGCGTGACGAATGGTCAGGACAGCGTCGTATTTACCGGTTTCTAAGGCCTCAAAAATTGGGCCAAGCTCAACAATCGCGCTGCAGCCTGGCAGCGGCTGATCCGCTGGTAGCTGCAACCTACCCGTGAACTCGGTGCTGTCAAAGACGTGTCCGTTTACGTTCGTGATCTGCTTTATCGGTGGTATTGCCGCTGAAACATCGTCGGGGGGATTAAACCAGCTCGGATATTTTGCTCGTTGGTACAGATCTTTAGAGTTGAATCTGTCGCCGAAGAAATTCAAGAATCTGGCGTGTTCACGAATAATGTCACGTAAGGCAAGTTCGTGTGGTGTATGCTTTGCGTGTTTATTTTCTAAGGCCTCGTATGGTTCGAAAAAAGGCAGCCAGGTCGTCTCGGTGTCTCTTTTGCTAAGAATTTCCACAGCCGCTGCTGGCGTCCGCGACTTATCGACTGCCCAAACCAGGTTGCCGGTACCCTGGGCTATCGCTGTCGCCTCCCGACGAGAAATAATTTGAGTCTTTGGTGCAGCTCGGACAGTTTCGATACCTGACATCAGAGCAGTGACCTGGTCTTGGTGCGGGTTATCAGAGAGCAGGTAAATGATCATGTCGTTGCGGTACTGCCAAAGCATTGCCAGTGCGGCCCGCCCCAGAAGGTCATTTTCTAATACAACTTGAAAGGGCTGCGTCGGGGCATTAGGCAGCCTGCCTTGCAGTTCAAAAGCCATAGCGGCGCTGGCCTGTGCCGAAAGCATGCCTTAGCACCCCGTCAATTCTGCATTCGCCTAGTCAAACTGTGGAACGTTATTTTGAGCATATCCGTCGATAAACGGTTGTATAACAGGGTTACGGTTTGCGCTGTATTCGGCATGAGTTATGCACAGTGTGCCTAAGTTCTTGGGCAAGCATGTGACTGGTGTTACGGTAGGATAATGCGACAGTCTACTTCAAGGAACAACATGAACAATAAAACAAAGAAAACGTTTCCAGCTCTCGGTCGTGTCACGGCAATTGCAGCTGCAGCTGGATTAGCCCTGACTGCCTGTGGCGACGGGGAAGCCGCTGATACCGGTGGTGACGGCGGTGACACCATTGAGATGGGCATCTTCCAGGGTTGGGAAGAAGGCATCGCGGTCTCTGAACTATGGGCCAATATTCTTGAGGATGAGGGTTACACCGTAAATAAAACCTACGTCGATTTGGCGCCGGGCTACTCTGGTATCGCTTCCGGGGACATAGACTTCGTTATGGACGTCTGGCAACCGGTCACTCACGCCGATTACATTGAAGAATACGGTGATGACATTGAAAAGGTTGGCGAGTGGAACAGTGACGCACGCCAGGTTATTGCCGTCAACGAAGATGCCCCCGTTGACTCGCTTGACGAACTAGCCGACCACGCTGATGATTTCGATAACACACTGGTTGGTATTGAGCCGGGCGCAGGGTTGACTGAACGCACCGAATCCTATGTAATCCCGGATTACGGTCTGGACGATTGGGACTTCACCACTTCCTCTACTCCTGCAATGCTGCAAGAACTAGATACCACACTTTCTGCAGGTGACAATATTGCCGTCACCCTGTGGATGCCACACTGGGCATTCAACGCCTATGACATTAAACCGTTGGATGACCCCCAAGAAGCGCTCGGTCAGGAAGAGCACATGACCACCTATGCGCACAATGAGTTCTCCGATAATCAGCCGGAAGTCTTCGACTGGTTAGCCGACTTCAAGATTGACACCGATACGCTGCAGGATCTTGAAGAAGATCTGTTTGTCGAAGATGTTGATCAGAGCGACTACCCGGATGTTGTCCGGGACTGGATGGACGAAAACCAAGACTACGTCGACTCGCTGACGTCCTAACGTTTAGTCATACAATTTGGCAGGCGTCGTCGAAGGATAACCGGCCGGCACGTGGACGAATAGCGGTATCGTCATCACCGTTTGGTTGCCAACCAACGTTGATAATGACTGCGGTTCGCCACCCATTGTCGGTATGGAACTCCTCGTCGACGCCTGCGGCGTTAAAGCCGGTCATCGGGCCAACGTGTAGGCCATGAGCTCGTAGGGCAACGATGAGATAACCAATTTGAATATGACCGGACACTTTGGCCATATTTTCCCGGGCGGGCTCATCTGGGTCGAGCTTTTCTCGGGCACCTTCTTTATGCGGAGCCAATTGGGGCAATTGGTTATGCCAATTTGGATCCCAAGCCGCGATCACGGTTAGCGGTGCAGCCAAGGTTTTATCCCGGTTACCCCGTTTCATATGTGGTCCAAGTCGGTATTTAGCCGCCGGCGATTGCACCAGCGTTAATCGCAAAGGCTGGGAGTTCATCTGGGTGGGCGCCCAACGAATGTCCTCATATGCTTGGGCAATCACAGCAGGATTAACTGTTTGGGTGGAAAACGTGTTGGTGGTGTGGGCGTCAATGAAAATGCTATCGAGCAGTTCGCGTGTGATGTTCGACAGATCAGCAGTACCAGTTTCGGCCATAGGTTTTCCTTTCGTGTCGTTCGGGGATTAAAGTCTAGACTGAGAATTCGGCCAGCAGATAGTTCTGGTAACGATTGTCACGACAGCAAGCTAAGGTATTGAGAGTGACCACCGCTTTATATCGCCGCTACCGTCCAGATACGTTTGAACAAGTTATTGGCCAAGAGCACGTGACCGTCCCACTGGCCAATGCCATTGATAAACACCGGATCAATCACGCCTACCTATTTTCTGGTCCGCGCGGTTGTGGTAAAACCACATCGGCACGCATTTTGGCACGCTGCCTCAACTGTGTCCAAGGGCCAACAGCATCCCCGTGCGGCCAATGTGATTCCTGCCGTGACCTAGCAACAGGTGGACCGGGTTCCCTCGACGTCATCGAAATTGACGCGGCCTCGCACGGTGGTGTCGACGATGCACGCGATCTTCGCGAACGGGCTACCTTTGCCCCGACCCGTGACCGCTATAAAGTTTTCATTATTGACGAAGCCCATATGGTGACGTCAGCCGGGTTCAATGCGCTGCTAAAAATCGTTGAAGAACCACCCGAACACATCAAGTTTATTTTTGCGACAACAGAGCCCGATAAAGTCATCGGGACAATCCGTTCGCGAACCCACCACTACCCATTCCGGCTCGTGCCACCAGAACCACTGATGCACTACCTGGAAACACTTGCCGACAACGAGCAAATCTCTATTGCTACCGGGGTATTGTCCTTGGTGATTCGGGCCGGAGGCGGCTCAGTTCGTGACACCCTATCTGTACTGGATCAACTGCTAGCCGGGTCTACTCAAGAGGGAGTTAGCTACGATCTAGCCGTCAATCTGTTAGGTTTTACCCCAGAAAACCTACTGGACGACGTCGTCAACGCCCTGGCTGCCGACGATTCGCCAACGGTTTTTCGGGTCATCGATCAGGTAATCCAGTCCGGTCAAGATCCAGAGCGCTTTGTCCAGGATCTACTGGAACGTTTTCGCGATGTCGTCATTGTTAAAGCCGCACCCGATCAGGCACCGGCAATTTTGCACGGCATGCCCGAAGATCAGCTTCGCCGATTGGAGGCCCAAGCAAATCAAATGGGTGCAGCCGAAGTCTCACGCGCTGCTGATACGACCGCAGCGGCGCTAACCCAAATGAGCGGGGCCACCTCACCACGCCTGCACCTGGAATTATTGATGGCTCGGCTCATGCTGCCAGCCAGTGATGAAACTGAACGTGGTCTAGCTGCCCGCATCGATCGGTTGGAGCGCCGTCTGGAATACGGCGGGGTGCCTGAAGCATCCGCACAGCCACCGGTTGCCGATGCCACACCACAGGCTGCAGAAGCCGGGCTATCCGGGGTTGCGGCTGCCCGTGCTGCGCTCAGTCGCGAAGCACAGTCCGCCGAGCAACAAGACCAATCTGATCTACAACCGGCACCGCAAGAACCCGCTGAATCGGAACCAAGCGCCCAACCAGATCCGACGCCTGAGCCCACGGCTGAGACACCACCACAGCACACCACCCCGGTGCAGGAAACCCCACAGCCTACACAACCCCAAGACACTGCGCCCCAAGCTGCCGCCGAACAACCGGCCCAGCAACAAGCGCCTGCAGAACCCCAACCCTCCCAGGTCGAAATGGTTCGCCGCGCCTGGCCAGAAGTTTTAGAGTTTCTGAAAAGCCAATCGCGGTTGATTTGGATGACCATTAACGGCAATGCCCAGGTCGTCGGATTCGATGGTCACCTACTCACCATTGGTTTCGATAACGATGGCGCTCGCAATACCGTACAAATGCGCGGTGGCAAAAAATTACTTGCCGCCGGGTTCAACCACGTGCTCGGCATTCAACCAGAATTGGATCTGATTTCTGGAACCTCTGGCGGTGGTTCCCCAAAAGCACCTAGCCGCCCGGCTCGGCCTCAGCCTGAACAACAAGCTCAGGCCACACCTCACTCCGCTCCCCCACAACAGCCTGCGCCATCGCAGCAACCTGCACCATCGCAGCAGCCTGCCCAACAGCAGTCACCGGCTCCCCGACAAGAGTCAACACAGCCGACACAACAAGCCTCCGTTCAACCACCGACCACCGGTGTGGCCGGGTGGGGAGCTGGCCGTCCAGACCAGACCTGGGGACAACCCGAGCACGCATGGGACCAACAAGACGAAACGGCAGGGCAGCCTCAAGATGTTGAAGAGCCGCCGGTACCTGATTGGGGCCCACCAGAAGATGACTGGATGCCAGATGAGGACCCTTGGCAGGCCGGCCAACAACCACCGGCTAACCAGCCCACAGCACCCGAGGAGCCAGTGTCGTCGGCTCAGCAACCTGTATCCCAGGCGAACCAGCAGGCCCCACCGGAACCAGAGATCGCAACGGGCCCGGATCCTATCGCAGATGATGGATATGCCGGGTTCATCCCGCGTCATAACGCATCGGATGAACCTGCCATCCCGGCTTTCGCCAAATCCGAGGCCGAACTGCGTGAAGAATTCCAACGTCGTTTTGGCAACGTCATCCCCGGTGGTACTGATAATAAACCGCAACAACAACAGACTAAGCCTGCCAGTGGCTCCCGGTTTGCCGAGATGGTGGCGCAATACGGTGGCCAGCAGCCCAACGGCACGCAGACCGAATCTGGCCCACAAGAAGAAAAAACTCCGGATGAAGACGACGATGATTATGCCTCAGATGATGACGAAATCATCGAAGACTCCGGTCTGGCAGGGCGCAGTGTGGTCGAAAGTCTTCTCAATGCACGCCTGGTTGAAGAACGCAACGCAGACGGTACGCCAAAGCTCTAATCAACTCTGCAACAGAAAGGCACCCACGTGTACGACGGTGCGGTCCAAACCCTAATCGATGAATTGGGTAGACTCCCGGGCATCGGCCCCAAATCTGCCCAACGCATCGCATTTCACATTCTGGAAGCCCCAGAAAACGACATGATCGCCCTGGCCGATGCGATCACCGACGTTAAAGCGAAAATACGGTTATGTGAAATCTGCTTTAACGTCTCCGAACACAGTATTTGTGCCATTTGCCGCGACGAAAACCGAGATACCGGGCTATTATGCGTCGTCGAAGAATCCCAAGACGTCGTCGCCATTGAAAGAACCCGAACTTATAACGGCCGCTACCACGTGCTGGGTGGGGCTATTAACCCCATCGGCGGCATTGGACCCGAACAGTTACGGGTGCGCGAGCTGCTCACCAGGCTGCAGGATGAAGCCATCACCGAAGTCATTCTGGCCACCAACCCGAATCTTGAAGGTGAGGCCACTGCAACCTATCTCACTCGGATGCTATCGACGGTGGGAATTACCCTGTCACGGTTAGCCTCCGGACTCCCTGTTGGTGGGGATCTGGAATATGCCGATGAGGTGACGTTAGGCCGAGCGTTTGAAGGACGACGCAAACTCGGCGAAGCCAGTTAGGTTAGCCAGTACACTTAACCGCAGTCCCATTTTCTAACCAGAGGGTAATTATGAGCCTTATTGTCCAAAAATACGGTGGATCCTCAGTCGCGGATGCGGCAGGTATCCAACGCGTCGCCCGTCGGGTGGTCGCCACTCAACGTGCAGGACATAAAGTTGTGGTCGTCGTCTCTGCGATGGGCGACACCACCGATGATCTGCTCGATCTTGCCGAGAGTATTACTGATGAAGCTCCCAAACGCGAAATGGACATCCTGTTGTCCTCCGGGGAACGCATTTCTATGGCGCTACTGGCCATGGCCGTCAATGCCAATGGTTCACAGGCGCGCTCCTTTACTGGGTCCCAGGCCGGTATGCTCACTGATACTTATCATGGCCAAGCCCGCATCACCCGGGTCTCGCCCACCCGTATTCGTGAAGCCATCGATGACGGCAACGTCGCCATCGTAGCCGGGTTCCAAGGGGTGTCGCCGGAGTCTAAAGACATCACCACCATGGGCCGTGGGGGCTCCGACACCACTGCGGTTGCTTTAGCGGCAGCCCTGGATGCTGATGCCTGCGAGATTTACACAGACGTCGATGGTATTTTTACCGCTGATCCGCGAGTAGTGTCATCGGCTAAGAAAATCGATGAAATCTCGTCGGAAGAAATGTTGGAACTGGCCGCATCGGGCTCAAAAATCTTGCACCTGCGCGCGGTGGAATATGCGCGCCGGTTCGGTGTAAAACTCCACGTACGCTCCTCCTTTGCTGATCACGAAGGCACCTGGGTGATCCCAGATGAACAAGACATTATCCACCTACCAGAAGGCCAACCCATGGAACAGCCAATTGTCGCCGGTGTTGCACACGACACCTCCGAAGCGAAAGTCACCATCATTGGAGTCCCCGACATTCCGGGCAAAGCCGCCGAAATTTTCCAGGTCATTGCCTCGGCAAACACCAATATTGACATGATTGTCCAAAACCCATCCCGAGCTGGTGCCGGAGCAACCGATATTTCCTTTACGGTGCCATTGGATCAAGCAAAAACCGCGATCGCGGCACTGCGGGCTGCACAACAACAAATCGGTTTTGAGGACGTCGTCCACCAGCGCCACATCGGTAAGATTTCCCTGATCGGTGCCGGTATGCGCTCCAACCCGGGTGTATCAGCTACCTTCTTTGATGCCCTCCACCGGGCTGGGGCTAATATCGACCTGATTTCAACTTCCGAAATTCGTATCTCGGTGGTGACCGCGGCAGATAATCTCGAAGCCGCCGTGCGCGAGATCCATCACGCCTTTGATCTCGACGCCGAGGAAGAAGCCACCGTTTACGGTGGCACCGGCCGCTAACATTTTTCTCTGAGCCACCGCAGCGGTTTTCCACAACATGCTGCGGTGGCTTTTGTCTGCGCTACATAAATGCAAATATCAGGCCGGTGTTGAATTTGACACACTAGGGTTGAAATCGTACGGCAAATCCTGCCGTAACGGTGGCGGGAAGGAGGCAGCATGTTAGGGTTCGATTTCGATATCACCGGTACCGAATCTGTGCGCCAAACCGGCCAAGCCTTCCTTGAAAAACTCCGCACCGATAACGCCCCGGAACAAAGCGCCACCCCATTTTCCTTAGCCAACGATATTGTCGGACTGGCACTGCGCTACCATCCCGGCACTGACATCCGGTTTCTGGAACCCTGCATCGGTTCAGGCTTATTCTTTTCCGCCCTGCTGCATGAAGCTACCGATAAAAATCTTCAGCGACCAATCGCTGCAGCCCACGGGGTAGAACCTGATGAGCATTTCGCAGCGTTAGCGCATGACCTGTGGGCACCGGCTGGGCTGACTGTTCATAATCTGGATTTTATGCAGCTTACCCGTGACGATCTGCCCAAAGCTTCACTTGTACTGTCCAGACCACCGGCCACCCCGCATCACCGGCTAACGTCTGAACAAAAAGTTGCGGCAGCAAACGCAGCTGAATCTGCCACCGGTATTCGTCCGACCGGTCTGGCCGATTTTTATATTCACTTCTTATTAGCCAGCCACAAGTTTTTGGCCCCCGGTGCCGTTTCAGCCTGGCTGTTGCCCACCGCGTTTTTACACCGCAGTGCCGGCCATGCGTTACGCACCTATCTGACCAAACAAGTACGCCTCCAAAGAATTCATAACTTTGATCGCGGCACACTGGCCACGACCGGCCATGAAGACGAAATCGCTGAATGGTCGGTTGTCATCTTCACTAACGAGCCCGCCGCTGCCACAGATTCATTTAACTTTTCTAGCGGCGGTGAGCTCTTCGGCCCAGACACCACCGTGGAGCTATCCTATGAGCGGCTCGACCCGGAAATCTCGTGGGGAAACCTCATCGATGACCAGCAGCCGAAAAGAAATTCTTATCTCATGGAGGATTTTTTCTGGATTCGGCGCGGCTGGGATATCCCGGGCAAGAAATTCTTTGTACAAAGCGAAAACCGCGCATGGGCGTTAGGTATCCAGCCTTATCACATGCACCCGATGTTGCCACCGCCCCAAGACGTCACCGGCGCCGTTATTAAAAGCGATGACTGGGGATATCCGCTGGCAGATAACCGCCACGTGGTGATTACCTCCCACGACAACATCTACGATCTAGAAGACAAAGATCCCGCGCTCTTGGAATATCTCAGCGCAGCAAACGGGGACACCAGGGCGGCAGCAAAACGACCCGAAAGTGGGCTGTGGTACAGCCTGCACTTACGGCGACCAGCCCCGATTCTTGTCCAGCCTGCCACTGATGATGACCCGGGACCATTTCGATTTATTATCAATGAATCAGACGGCATCGCAGGTCCCGGGTGGATCACGATGCAACCCAAGATTGCCTTTGCCACACCCCCGCTACTGCTCAACGGGATAGATTGGTACGCGGTGAAATATGCCCTAGATAATATTCGGGTCCCGGCTGCATCGCAGAAACCCACACTTACCCCTAGTGCGGTGGCATCTTTGGACGCAACGGTGATCGCAGAATGGATCGGTATAACCGATCAACGAGCCTAAAGGCACGCCCCAGCTGTAATTGACTAGCATTGGATGAGGCCCCGGCACCATTACTCGATCAAGGCTCATATATGCTCGAACCTCATCCCGACACCTTCGTGACAGACCATCCCGGGCAATTCATCCGTCCATTGCCCGAAAACTGGTTGCGCACTGACATAATCCTGGCCACGGTTGTAGCTTTCGTATCGGTGTTGAGCCTGCAGGCCCTACGTTTGACCAACTTATACGAGCAGACCGGTGTCAGCATCGTTACCGCACAAATCTTTTCACTGTGCATTTCGGCCATGCTGGTCTTTTACCGTCGATATCCTGTGACCATTGCCGGATTATTTACCGTCGTGATAATTACCGGTTCATTTACCGCAGCATCAGAATTTTACTCAGTGTTATTCGTTGGATTCATGACGATTTATTCTGTGGGCGCTTGGGTATCAAATAGACGACTGGCGTTTTGGGTACGTTTTATTGTGGTAACGCTGCAACTGACGGGCTCACTTGTAGCAGTGATGCTAGTTAATGGCGCCGAACAGCTTACCGAAGAGGCCCTAGCCGAGATTGATCCCGGTGAGTTGCTCTACTATGTGTCCACCAGCCTGATTCTGTCCTTCGGGTACTATCTCTCGGCCTGTTATTTTGGTGGCCAGTCTTGGCATCGGGCCAAACAGCGCTGGAAGCTTCAGCAGGCCCACGATAAATTAGCTGCCGCAAACCAGAAAGTTGCTGCAGCAGCAGTACACGCCGAACGCATGCACATCGCTCGTGAACTCCACGATATTGTCGCCCACCACGTCACGGTTATGGGGGTCCATGCCTCTGCGGCACGACGGCTCCTTGAGGCTGGTAGGCCGACTGCCGCGGTCATCGACCAGCTGGGCCACATCGAAACGTCGTCAAAACATGCCGTACAAGAACTACAAACCATGGTGTACACGCTGCGTGACCAAGACGAATCAACCGAGCCATTACCTGATCTTGATCAATTACCCCAACTGGTGGACCAAGCAGATTCAACGGAACAAACTGTCACGTTAGAAATCACCGGGGAGCCTACACCGGTATCATCTGCCATTGCTCTCACCCTGTACCGCACCGCGCAAGAAGCACTGTCGAACACCCGCAAACATGCCGGCACCGATATCTCAGTACACGTGCAGTTGCATTATGATCAGCACAAAGTGACCCTTTCGGTCACAGATAATGGGATTGCTTATAAGCCTGTACTTTCCGGTACCGGCACTGGATTACAGGGTATGCAAGAACGAGTGCAGGCAGTCAATGGCACACTAGAATATGGCCCGCACACACCATATGGTTGGAAAGTCATCGCTTGTGTGCCCCTGCTGTAACGATGGAAAGCTGACAATGTCTGATCACACTATTCGGGTCCTACTTGTTGATGACCAGCCCATGCTGCGCACCGGTTTAGCCACCGTGTTATCCACTGAGCCGGGCCTTGAGGTTGTCGGCGAAGCATCAAATGGGCATGAAGCCATCGATAAAGTCGCACAACTGGCACCGGATGTGGTCTGCATGGATGTCCAAATGCCAGATATGGATGGTATTGAGGCCACCCGTGCACTTGTGGAAGCACAGACCCATGCGGCGATTCTGATTCTGACTACGTTTAATCGGGACGATTTTTTGTTTCAGACGTTGCGTGCTGGAGCGTCTGGTTTTCTGTTAAAAACCGCCGGGCCAGAACAGCTGATCCAGGCAATCAAAGTGGTGGCCTCAGGAGAATCTTTATTGGCTCCGGAGGTGACCGGTCGGGTTTTGGATCGTGTTTTCCATCCACCGTCAACACCAACAACGCCGGTAGCTACTCCAGAACCAAGCTTGCCTGCCGATTTGACGCGACGCGAAGACGAAATCTTAGCCATGTTAGTCAAAGGCAAGTCCAACGCCGATATTGCCGATGCTCTCTTCGTGGGACCGGCTACGGTCAAAACTCATGTATCAAATATTTTAATGAAACTTGGCGTCAAGGACCGCATTCATGCAGTGATTTGGGCGTATGAACACGGTTATGTTGGCGGCAGAGTCTAAGGTGATCTTGCTAGCAGGACAGTTGAGTCATAACGGAGATAGTAGTGCCACATTTTGCTCAGACCGTTTAGCGACGACGATGTCCAACAGCGAGCGCAATAGCTCCGAGCAGGCACATACCAGCTGCGATGAGGTAGCTGGTGCGAAACGCCACGAAACTGGTGGCCCCGGAAGTCAAAGTCATCGCGCCCAATACCAGAGTGCTGGTCTGACCGCCGATGCCACCGGCAAGACGCCGAACGGTGCTGTTAACTGACGAGGATTCTGCTGCAATGCTTGCCTCGACTCCTTGCGTAGCCGTTGCACTGCTAGACTGCATCGCCATCCCCACGCCGAGACCAAATAACAAAAAGGCACAGATGACTCCGATCAAGCTGTTCGGAACATACGCCAGCATCACCAACCCTGCTGCAGCAACCACTAACCCAGTGCTAAAACTCAGCCACGGCGGCACGTTCACCAAGCCTGCAACCGAACTCATCGTCGTCTGTCCAATGGCCAGGACTAGCATCAGCAAGCCAATTGCGGCGCTTTGTAGGTTCAGTCCGTAACCGTTATCAGCAGCTCGAGCGAATTTCGGGATCAAAAGATAGCTGCTGAATAATGCCCAACCCAGACCGATAGTCGCTAGATTCGCTACCACCACGGTGCGTTCACGAAAGATCCGCAAATCAATGAGCGGGCGCGGGGCACGGCGTTCATGCCAGGTCCAGCACACGGCTGCAACCACAGCGACAACATGCAGCCCCAGGGTTATTGGCGAGGACCATCCAGACGAGGTGGATAAGGTCAGTCCGGCAAGAAGGGTAATGGCAGCGGTAGCAAGCATCACGGTGCCCACTGTGTCATAACCACCGTGTGGGCTGTGTTTGGTCTCAGCTATCCAACGAAGGATCGCCAACATGGCTGCAGCTACCAATAGAGCACCCAGCGCAAAAATCAGCCGCCACGAAGCATATTGGGCCAAGACACCGCCGACAACGAAACCCATCCCGGTACCAGCACCAAATGCTGCCGCCAGAAAGGACAGTGCGCGGGTCTGGTGTGCTTGTGGCAAGTGGGCACGTGCCAGTGCCAAAGTCAGTGGATACACTGCCCCACCGATTCCTTGAATTGCCCGGAATATCAACAGCACAGCGATATTGGGTGATAAGGCGGCGCCAATAGAAGAGACCATAAAGATGGCTAACCCAATAAGCAGCATCTTTCGTTCCCCATAGAGCTCGGCAAGACGGCCAAGGGCCGGGGTGGCCACGGTAGCGATCATCAGATAGACGGTGACTAACCATGCTGACCAAGCTTGGCTGGCCCGCAAGGATTCTTCCACATCGTGAATCGCAGGAACGATGGCCGTCTGCTGCACTGCAAATCCGACAACCGCGATCGCCAAGGCAGAAAACGTCAGCCGGGGCGAGACTTTCGAGGGGCTTTGGGCCATAGCAATCTCTTCCCATCTTATCCAGCTGGGCAATCAGCACAATGGTGTGCCGAATGTTTTCGGCGTCGTAGATTGGTTCGACCTATTGGGTTTCAGCCTCAGGTTATTCGATAAAATCGTGGGTGCCCATTGGTAGATTCCAGATCAGGAGCAATCATGCCCACTATCGTCGTTGATGTCATGCCGAAGCCTGAAGTGCTTGACCCACAGGGGAAAGCCATCGATGCTCGGCTGCCCGAGTTAGGTTTCCGCGAGTTTTCACAGGTCCGGCAAGGAAAACGTTTCGAGCTCACCGTTGAAGGTGAAGCAACCGCGGATGTTCTGGATCGTGCCAAAGCCCTGGCTAGCCAATTATTAGCAAACCCGTCAACCGAATATATTGCCAATGTTGAGGTGGCTAAATGAGTGCACCAAAAATTGGCGTCGTCATGTTCGACGCGGCAACGGATGCCCCCTCGGTGATTCGTGCCGTTGACCTCGCCGGCGGAACCCCGGTGAAATTACATCCGAAAACCACGGTGGCACCAGATTTAGCAGACCTGGCGGTGGTCATTATTCCGGGCGGATTTTCCTATGGTGATTATTTACGTGCCGGTGCGCTGGCGGCAACACAACCCATTATGCGCCTTGTCCAGGATGCGGTAGAGGCTAAGGAGCTGACACTGATCGGCTTGGGCAATGGTTTCCAGGTTCTTACTGAGGCCAAGCTATTGCCCGGTGGGTTTATTGCTAATGCCTCACCGGGTTATCAACACAGCGAAGTAGACTATGTCATCGAAGATAATTCAACGGCGATCACTAGCGCCTATGAACCTGGTGAATATATTCGCTTAGTGCATAAGGGTGCTTACGCCCAATACACAGCCACCGAAGATGAACTTGCCGAGTTGGAACGCTCCGGCAACGTGATCGTGCGGACCACGGTTTCTAACATGGATTCGGTGAATAATATTGCCGGGATCAGCTCCGATAATGGGTTGGTACTGGGCTTGATGGCCAGCCCAGAGTATGCCATCGAGGCCGGTTTTGGTACTGATCATCCCGATGGCCCCGGCTTCGGTGTGGATGGTCAGGGACTATTTGTCTCTCTTGTGCGGGCTGCTCGTGCTGCCAAGGGTAAAGGAGTTGTCAGTGAATAAATTAGATACCGTTGACCATGCGGGCCAGACCCCTGATGTTGAACAACCGTGGGCTCAGCTGGGTCTAAACGACACAGAGTATCAGCGGATCCGAGAGATTTTACAGCGCCGTCCCACCGAAGCTGAATTGGCCATGTATTCGTCAATGTGGTCTGAACATACCTCGTATAAGTCTTCCAAAGTACATCTGAAACAGTTCGGGCAAAAGACCACCGAGAAAATGCAGGAAAACATGCTGGTGGGCTTAGGCGAAAACGCCGGTGTGGTAGATCTGGGCGACGGTTGGGCGGTAACCTTCAAGGTCGAATCCCATAACTCGCCGTCGTATTTAGAACCATTCCAGGGCGCTGCCACCGGTATTGGTGGCGTAGTACGTGACATTATTTCCATGGGCGCCCGCCCGGTAGCGGTATTAGATTCGCTACGTGTTGGTCACGAAGACCACCCGGATACGGCCCGGATCATCAAAGGCGCGGTGGCCGGGGTGGGTCACTACGGAAATATTTTGGGGGTCCCAAACGTAGCCGGTGAAACGGCGTTTGACCCGGTGTTCCAGGGCAACCCGTTAGTAAATGCCGGAGCGGTTGGTGTGCTGCGGCACGAAAATCTCCGCTTAGCCCAGGCCACCGGTGCCGGTAACAAGATTGTGTTATTTGGTGCCCGTACCGGCGGCGACGGCATTGGTGGAGCCGCGATGAGCTCGGCGGCCTTCGACGACGAAGGTGCCGCCAACACCCCGGTGGTCCAAGCCGGCGACCCGCTGCAAGAAAACGTGATTATCGAGGCCACCCTAGAATTATTCGCCAAATCGCTGGTCGAAGGCATTCAGGATTTGGGCGCTGCTGGCATTGCCTGTGCCACCAGTGAGCTAGCCGCCGGTGGTGACGGCGGTATGCACATCGAACTAACCAATGTGCTATTGCGTGACGCCGAATTATCGGCCGGAGATATTTTGATGTCAGAATCCCAAGAACGCATGATGGCGGTGGTTACCCCGGATAACACCGCCGCTTTCGAAGAGATCATGCAACACTATGGTGTGGAATATTCTTGGCTGGGCGAGGTCAATGATTCTGGTCGACTCACCATTGATTGGGATGGCCAACGCATTGTTGATGTCGATCCGGTCACGGTGGCCGATGAGGGTCCAGTATATGAACGCCCCTATGCTCGACCGGCATCCCAGGATACGCTGCAGGCTGCCACCTTCCGGTCATCTCAGCAGGCCGAGCAACTGCCGACAACCGGTGAAGAGCTTAAAGACGCCGTCATTGAGCTGATGGGTTCGGCCAATATGGCCGATCGTTCTTGGATCACCTCTCAAACCGATAGTTCGGTGGGTGGCAACACCCGCCAGGGCCCACCCAATGATGCCGGTGTGATCCGGGTCGATGAAGAAACCGGGATGGGCATTGGTTTAGCCATCGACTGCAACTCTCGTTTTGTCTACCTGGACCCATATCTGGGTTCCCAGCTGGCTGTGGCCGAGTCCTACCGCAATGTAGCGACCTCGGGTGCGACCCCAATGGGTATTTCCGATGGGCTCAACTTTGGTTCGCCCGAAGATCCGGGTGTGATGTGGCAGTTCGCCGAAGCCACCCGCGGGATTGCCGACGCCTGCCAAGAGCTGGGCATTCCGGTCACCGGTGGAAATGTGTCACTGTATAACCAAACCGTTGATACCGCAATTCATCCCACACCGATGATTGTGACCCTGGGTCGCTACGATGACGTAGCTACCGCGGTGCCTTCCTGGTTACATCCGGCTTTTGATGGTTCAGCCATCTACCTGCTGGGTGAGACCTTCGATGAACTTGACGGTTCACAGTTTGCTCACCTGCGTGGCCATCTTGGTGGTATGCCTCCGGCAGTTGATCTGGCCAAGGAATACCGGCTTGCCGGCTTGCTATCCAATGCATCACGCACCCATATGCTCGATGCCGCCCACGACCTATCGGAGGGTGGTCTGGCCGGGGCACTGGCAGACATGGTGGTTCAAGGCGGGGTTGGGATGCGCATCAACCTGGATTATGTAACCGAACGCGATAATATTGACGCCTTCACCGCGCTCTTCTCCGAATCCCAAGCGCGCGCCCTGGTGGCCGTACCGCTATCGGAAGAAGTCCGTTTCCGCGGCATCGCTGAGTCCCGCGGTTATCCATCATTGCGGATCGGTGTGGTGGATGCCGGGTCACAAGCCTTAGAAATCCAAGACCTGTTTACCGTCACTGCCGAAGAGTTACGGCACGGTTGGGCTACCGCCTTGCCCAATCGTTTCGGAAACTAGCACCGAGCTACACCGCAGGTGGGATGGGCAACCGTTTCACCTGCGGTGTTGTACCGATAGCTGGGTAAGCTACTTATAGTGGCCAAACTGTCAAAGAGGGACTGAGTGACCAAATCTTCACCGCTGCGCAAGAAGACAGCACAGACAACCTCATCACAGGTGGATGTCTCGGCTGAACATCGGCGCACTCTCTTGACCGCCCGTGGCGTCGATGATCCAGGCCTGCCCGACGACGACGTCTTGCTTGACCATGGTCTAACCGATGCGCAAGTCGATCTTCGTAGCCGTGCAGCCCTGACCAACGTTCAACCCGATGATTCGTCACGGTCGTTGGCCACGATTCTACGCACCCACATTTTGACCTTATTCAATCTGGTCATTTTTCTGTGTGCCTTGGGCATTATCGCACTAGGCCGTTGGTTGGACATGCTATTCGCTATTGCCGCGGTCTCCAATGTCGTGATCGGGGTGGTCCAGGAGTATACGGCCAAACTCAAACTCGATCGTATCGCCCTGCTGCACCAAGACGGCATTCATGTGCGCCGCAATGCCGAAATCACCCAGATCGAGATGACCGATGCCGTCTTGGACGACGTCGTCTACCTGCGTGCCGGAGACCAAGTTCCTGCAGATGGGCTTGTGCTGGCCTCCGAAAGCTTAGATATCGATGAGTCATTAATCACCGGAGAAGCCGATCCAGTGTATAAACCTGCTGGGGCCACCGTGTTATCGGGTACCTCAGTGGTTGCCGGAGACGGCTACTTTCGCATCACCGGTGTAGGCCACGACTCTCATGCTGCCCAGCTAACCAAACGAGCCCGTAAATTTACCAAGGCCCATTCCGAGTTACGGGCCGCTTTAGAGCGGGTAGCAAGTTGGATTACGCTTGCGCTGATTCCATTGATCGCCGTGGTGGCCTGGGGCCAGATCGCAGCGCTGGGCGGATGGCACCAAATGGTAGCTGATGGCAGCCTCGATTCGGCGCTGGTAGCAACGGTGGCCGGTATTACCACCATGATTCCCCAGGGTTTAGCGCTGATGACAACTATTTCTTTTGCTGTCGCCGCCGTCAGCCTGGGCGGCAAAAAGGTGCTCATCCAAGAACAGCCCGCCGTAGAAATCCTCGCCCGCGTCGATACGGTGTGTTTAGACAAAACCGGCACACTGACCGAGGGCACCATGCAGTTTGCTCAGGCACAACAGCTTGCATCTACTGATCATGGATGGCAGCTGGTACTGGGCCATATCGGTGCCGATCCCAACGCCAACACCACGGCCGCTGCCCTGCGGGAAGCATTCCCGACCACCCCGAGTCTGGCGCAAACTGATTCCATTGC
>DXHA01000083.1 GCA_019113675.1 Candidatus Yaniella excrementigallinarum | reverse complement strand
CACAAGGGATCTTTTGTTGTACAGCAAAAGATCCCTTGTGTGTTTAACGCAAAACTGCGTTGTAAGTAGTTAGTATGTTAATAGCCGCTATCGTCGGCCGTGTCCTATCGTCGAGACCAAAGAGAAAATTGATGACGGCCAAAACCATTCGTGACCTCCTGCCATCCGTCGTTGGACGTACCGTTATTGTCCGATCCGACTTGAACGTTCCATTAGATACTGGAAAAGTCACCGATGATGGTCGCATCCGAGCCTCGTTACCTGCTATCACCGAGCTGGCAGATACCGGGGCAAAAGTTATCGTTTTGGCTCATTTGGGCCGGCCAAACGGCACTTTCGATCCCGCAGCGTCTTTAGGTCCGGTGGCAGAGCGTATGCGCCAGCTGACGGATCGTCCCATCATCTTGGCAAAGGATGTCACCGGCAGCTCAGCACAACATCAGGCAGAACAGCTGGACAACGGACAAATTCTCGTGGTTGAAAATGTGCGCTTCGATGCCCGGGAAACATCCAAAGACGACGCTGAGCGCCAAGCCCTGGCCCAAGAAATCGCGGCGCTAGCAGGAACAAATGGCGCCTACGTTAATGATGCATTTGGTGCGGTGCACCGCAAACACGCCTCCGTTTACGACATTGCAGCCTTGCTACCCAGCTACCAAGGCCCCCTTGTTGCAACCGAACTCAATGTCTTGAACCGACTTATGGTAGAACCCAGACGGCCATACACCGTGGTTCTTGGCGGGTCTAAAGTTTCAGACAAGTTGGCTGTTATCGACAATCTACTTGATCGTGCTGATACCCTACTTATCGGTGGTGGCATGGCCTACACTTTCCTGAAAGCACAGGGCTATGACGTTGCCTCCTCGCTGCTGGAAGAAGACCAGCTACCAGTGGTGCAAGACTACCTGCAACGATCTGCAGATGGCGCTGCCAAAATTGTTATCCCAACCGATACCGTTGTTGCTGAAGCCTTCCGTGCCGATGCGCAGTATGCAGTCGTAAACGTGGATGCTATGACTAGTGGTCCGGGCGGATCTGCTGCTTTGGGCCTTGATATCGGTCCAGAAACCGCCAAGCACTACGCAACTCAAATTGAAGCTTCTGCAACCGTTTTCTGGAACGGGCCCATGGGAGTTTTTGAAATGGAAAATTTCGCAGCAGGCACACGAACCATTGCCCAAGCCCTGACAAAGGTCAAAGGCCTATCCGTTGTCGGAGGCGGCGATTCAGCCGCTGCAGTGCGCGCTTTAGGATTTCACGATGACGCTTACGGTCATATTTCGACCGGTGGGGGAGCGTCATTGGAATACCTGGAAGGCAAAACGCTACCGGGTATTGATGCTCTGAAGAACGCATAACCACTACGCCAATACCTCATACCAACAGGAGATTTCTTGACCGCTAAGACCGACGGAGCATACGTTCGCACTCCGCTAATTGCCGGCAACTGGAAAATGCATATGGATCATTTCCAGGCCGTATCGCTAGTACAAAAGCTTTCATGGACCCTGGCCGACCACGACCACAGCTTCGAAAACGTCGATGTCGCGATCTTTCCGCCCTACACCGATCTACGTAGTGTACAAACACTCATCATGGCGGACAAGCTTGACCTAAGCTACGGAGCACAAGATGTATCCCAGTATGATTCTGGTGCATACACGGGAGATATCTCAGGGGATTTCTTGGCGAAGTTAGGTTGCAGTTACGTGCTAATAGGCCACTCAGAACGCCGTAGCATCCACGGAGAATCTGACGAGGTTGTACAACAGAAAACCCAGGCAGCGCTGCGTCATGGACTGACTCCGGTACTTTGTGTAGGCGAAGGGTTAGCAACACGCCAAGCCGGTGAACATATCCAATACACACTTCAACAACTGCGAAAAGCCATACAAGAGATGACTGCCGAACAAGTAGCGACCCTAGTTGTGGCATACGAACCGGTATGGGCCATCGGCACCGGTGAGGTTGCCGGACCAGCAGATGCCCAAGAAATGGCAGCGGCCCTAAGGGCTGAGATCGCTGAGCTATACGACGAAGCAACGGCTAGCGCTACCCGGGTGTTGTATGGTGGTTCTGTCAAAGCTGGCAACGTAGCCGCAATCATGCGCCAACGCGATATCGATGGTGTTTTAGTAGGCGGAGCGAGCCTAGACGATGAGGAATTTGCCAATATTATCAGGTTCGAACACCACCTCGTAACCGACTAGACAAATAAGAATAGGACTAATCGTTGAATTTTGAATTTGTGCTCCAGATCATTTTAGTGATCGTCTCAGTCGCGTTGGTGTTTGCCGTACTACTGCACAAGGGCCGTGGTGGAGGTTTGTCAGATATGTTTGGTGGCGGTGTCACCAGTGGGCTGAGCGCCTCGGGAGTTGCCGAGCGTAACTTGAACCGAATAACCATTACCTTAGCGCTGCTGTGGGGCGGAATCATCATCGTGCTGGGATTACTGTCTCGCTTCTCAGGTGATTTCTAAAGCACCTATATCGCGCACTTAAGCGCCTAAATAATCCGGTAGAACAAAGTTTTGCCGGATTTTTTATTACCTACAGTTGAGTAGCAAATCAAGGTAGGCGACTTACACGGATGCCGCGCAAATACGTGGCGTAGTTCATCAACTTGGTATCGAAACCATAAAAATCGCAACACTTAGCGGTTTCTGAGAAGATTCACAGCTCATTCTTAGGTCCAACTTTTACGCAGCGTTATAAGCCTGTGACAAGGGGTTTTACAAAACCCCCAAATGGCATCGCTCCAGAATGTGAGAACGCTCACTGGACATACCATCTATAACGTTTTGATAACGAAACAAAAGCATGTATTGTGGCGAACTCAGGTGATTTGAACCTGTTGGCATCCACCAGAAAAATGAAATTACAGTAAACACTTACTCGGGTGCCACGACCTGGAAATGCATCCCTATCGCAAAATTTTGCGAAGGAAAGGAATTGACTACACGTGAAGCATGAAACTCGTCTTAGCCCGAACAAGCCATCACGCGGCAATATTGCTGCCAAGTCTCTAGCTGCAGCAGCTGCAATCTCCGTGCCCTTCTTGGGCTTTGCAGCACCAGCCAATGCCGCACCAGATTCCACCTGGGATCAACTCGCCGAATGCGAGTCCGGTGGAGACTGGGGCATCAACACTGGTAATGGTTTTTCGGGCGGACTACAGTTCCAGCAGTCAACCTGGGAATCCCATGGCGGATCAGGTAGCCCAGAGAACGCTAGCCGTGCTGAACAGATTCGCGTTGCTGAAAATGTTCTCGACAACCAGGGCTGGGGCGCATGGCCATCTTGTTCACAGCAGATCGGCGCCAGCGGCCAAGCTGAGCCAAGCAACCAGTCAGTGGATCAGCAGCAAGAACAAGCCTCACAGGAACAGCAAGAGCAGCAGGCTTCTGTAGAGGAGCAGGAAGCTCCAGTTGAAGAGCAGGCTCCAGTAGAGGAGCAAGCTCCAGTTGAAGAACAGGCTCCAGTTGAAGAACAGGCTCCAGTTCAGGAACAGCAAGTAGAACAGCCAGCTGAGCCTGCACCGCAGCCAGCTACCTCCGGTGAGACCTACACGGTTCAGTCCGGCGACACATTGAGCTCTATTGCCAATAAAAACGGTGTCGACTGGCAGACCATCTACGAACTAAATACTGACCAGGTTGCAGACCCAGTACTGATCTACCCAGGTCAAGAACTAGTAATGCCATAAAGCTTTTTACTAGATAACTAGATAAATAAAACGGCCGGGCCGCCGCATCATTGATGCGGCGGCCCGGCCGTTTTATTAGAACCTTATTTACAGCACATTAGTGGTTTGCGTTGAGTTGCTCTTGGATTGTTTGCAGAAGCTCATCCCAGGCGTCAACGAACTTATCGAGTCCTTCTTGTTCAAGCTTGGTAACAACTTGCTGGTAATCGATACCCGCACGGGCTAATTCATCAAAATGGTCGTCATCCATGGCATAACTATCCATAATACGGCTATCAGTAATTGCGCCATGGTCAGCAACAGCATTCAACGTGGTCTCCGGCAACGTGTTGACGGTGTAATCGGCTACTAAACCATTGACATATCGAACATCTGAGTATTCTGGATTCTTTGTGCCGGTGGAAGCCCATAATGGGCGCTGCAGCCGTGCACCGGCTGACCTCAGAAGACGCC
This sequence comes from Candidatus Yaniella excrementigallinarum, assembly GCA_019113675.1. Lineage (GTDB taxonomy): Bacteria > Actinomycetota > Actinomycetes > Actinomycetales > Micrococcaceae > Yaniella > Yaniella excrementigallinarum. Next base: position 19,004 of record DXHA01000083.1, on the reverse strand, counting down.
AGCGTTCAGTATCTTGAATCTGCTCAAAGATTCGATAGGCAAGCCGGGCGTTGGCGATTCCAGCGCGACCACGTAGTCGGAGTAGTTCTTGAGTCGACAGGTCCAAAGCCTCCAGCTGGGTATCAATTTCGCTGTCTACTCGCGAGACGAAGAAGCTTGCTACGGAATGAATTTGTGACAAGTCGTGCCCGTTTGAGCGGGCACCTTCTAAACCAGTAAGCCAAGCATTGAGAACCTCGCGGTAGCGTGGCAGCGAAAAGATTAGTGTCACATTAACGCTGATGCCTTCAGCCAGTACCTTTGATATTGCCGGCAGTCCTTCAACTGTAGCCGGTATCTTAATCATTACGTTGTCACGGTTGACTATCTTGGCCAGCTCTATTGCCTGACGAATTGTCTTTTCGCTATCTCTGGCAAGCCGCGGATCAACTTCGATTGACACGCGCCCGTCGTAGCCATTTGTGGCCTCATAAACGCGGGCCAGCACATCACAGGCGGCACGCACATCATCAGTGGTAGTGGCCTCTACGGCTTTTTGTACATCGGTCCCGTTGGCAGCTAACTCTGCCAGCTGCTGTTTATAGGCTTCGCCGTTGGTAAGGGCTTTGGCAAAGATAGATGGATTTGTGGTGACACCGGTTATGTTTTTGGTGTCGATAAGCTCTTGCAAGTCTCCTGAGGCGATGCGATCTCGGGATAAGTCATCCAACCACAGCGATACGCCGGCTGCTTGCAGGGCCTGGGTATATTTGTTTTGAGTCACGTACAATCCTTAGGCGTTATATAGGCTTTGGACTTTTGAAACTAGCGCTTCGGTAGTAACACCAAATTTATTGAATAAGGTTTGGTAGTCTGCTGATGCGCCATAGTGCTCCAATGAAACTGAATGCCCGTGGCTGCCAGTATATTTCTCCCAGCCTTGTTCTATACCGGCTTCGATCGACACGGTCAATACATGCTCTGGCAACACATTACTGCGATAGGAGTCGTCCTGGGCATCAAACCATTCCAAACTCGGAGCGGAAACGACGCGAGTTGCTATACCTTGGCTTTGCAATGTTTCACGTGCCTCAACTGCCAACTGCACTTCGGACCCAGTGCCGATCAGTACAACATCCGGAACGGTTTCGCCATCATCGTTGGTTGCTTCCACCAAGATGTAAGCACCGCGTGCTACATCTTCAGCAGAGCGGAACGCGTCTTGACTACGGTCAAATATAGGTAAACCCTGACGGGATAGAACCAGACCCGAAGGACGTTGGCGCTGCGATAAAATCGTCTTCCAAGCCACAGCGACCTCATTGGCATCAGCTGGACGCACAATATCTAAGTTTGGAATGGCACGCAGGGCTGCTAAGTGCTCGATCGGTTGATGTGTCGGTCCGTCTTCGCCTAAACCGATTGAATCGTGGGTCCACACAAAGATTGAAGGAACACCCATAAGTGCAGATAAGCGCACTGCTGGGCGCATGTAATCGGAAAAGATGAGAAACGTTCCGGCATAACCTCGAGTCAAACCACCAAGGTTTATACCATTGATAATCGAACCGGAAGCATGCTCGCGAATGCCGAAGTGCAGTGTACGACCATACGGGTGTCCAGACCAGGCTTGCGTCTGACGTTCTACTGGCAAGAAGGAAGGCTCTTTGGACATCGTGGTGTTATTCGATCCGGCTAAATCAGCTGAGCCACCCCACAATTCCGGCATTACATCGGCGAGAGCGTTGAGTACTTTACCCGAGGCAGCACGGGTGGCCATATTGCCATCTGCGGCCGAGAAAGTTGGGAAAGCACTATCAAAGTCTGCTGGTAATTCTCCGGCCACAAGTCGATCATAAAGTTCGGCGCGCTGTGGATTATTTACGCGCCAAGACTGGTATGACTCATCCCAGATTTTACGATAAGCTGCGCTGCGGTCTGCGACCGTGCGGGCATGATCAAGCAAGTCGTCATCCATGACAAAATGCTCCTGCGGGTCAAAGCCCAAGACTTCTTTGAGCCCCGCAAGTTCTTCTGCGCCAAGTTTAGCTCCGTGGATACTCCCGGTGTCCTGCTTGGTGGGCGATGGCCAACCAATAATAGTACGCAAAGCAATTAATGATGGTTTGTCGGATTCTTGCTTCGCATTCGCGATCGCTTCGTAAAGTGCTTTTGTATCTTCTACGTAGTCACCAGTTTGGAGCCAGTCGATACGTTGGACATGCCAACCATAAGCCTCATAGCGTTCCACAACGTTTTCGGTAAAGGCAATATCGGTATCGTCTTCGATAGAAATTTTATTATCGTCCCAAATTACAATCAGGTTCCCCAGCTCTTGGGTGCCTGCAAGTGAGGACGCTTCCGAGGTGACGCCTTCTTGGAGGTCACCGTCAGAGGCGATCACAAAGATATGATGATCAAACGGCGACGTGCCTACTGGAGCATCAGGATCCAGCAGACCACGAACCCTACGCTGATCAAACGCGAAACCTACCGCTGAAGCCAAACCTTGGCCCAGGGGACCGGTAGTAATCTCGACGTGATCGGTATCTCCGTATTCAGGGTGCCCCGGGGTTTTTGAACCCCACGTCCGCAATGCTTTGAGGTCTTCCATTTCTAGACCGGCCCCAGCGGCAAATAACTGTAGATACAACGTTAAAGACGTGTGACCGGGGGAGAGTATAAAACGATCCCGTCCTTGCCAATGCTGATCTGTAGGATCAAAATGCATGACGTTCTGAAACAGCTGCCAGGCTACTGGTGAAAGCGAAAATGCGGTCCCTGGATGACCCGAACCGACTTTTTCTACGGCGTCGGCAGCAAGAACCCGGAGAGTGTCTACGATGCGTTGGTCTTGGTCCGAATAAACATACTCTCGTGCTGGAAGATGACGATTGAGCACTGTAGTCGAAGCAGTAGGGTTGGTAGAAGAGGGGACCACGAATTGCCTTCCTGAAAGGGAGCGGGATTTGTGTTGTTCTCAGATATAGTTCCGGGGACTTATTCTAAGCTTACCGGGCAAAACCTTCTATGGGCTACGATTTGCACGCGAAGCGATACACAACAGTTACACTATATAGTGGCGCACCGACGTGTATCGGTGGCTAGCAATTTACTTCCTTGTTACGTAGAACTCGAGAGCATTGATGTCAACATCGTTAGAGTCCGCCGCCAGCCAGGGTATTTCGCCCAGCACAGCCCCGGAGCCGACTCAACAAAAGATCGGTTTCCGTCGTAAGGCGAAAGCTTATCTTGCACTAACAAAACCGCGCGTTATTGAATTGCTGTTGGTCACCACGCTTCCAACCATGATTTTTGCATACCGCGGTTGGCCAGATCTATGGACCGTGTTAGCAACGATGGTCGGTGGTGCATTGGCCGCTGGCGCTTCAGGCTCGTTTAACTGTTATATCGATCGCGATATCGATCGATATATGAAACGAACGGTTAACCGTCCGTTGGTCACCGGTGAAGTATCTCCGCGTGAAGCATTGGTATTCTCCTGGGTTTTGACCCTGGCTTCGGTCGGTATACTTGCGCTGGGCACCAACTGGCTAGCCACCGCCTTTGGCATCGCTGCCATTATTTTCTATGTCGTTATTTACTCACTGATCTTAAAACGTCGCACCGAACAGAATATTATCTGGGGCGGTCTGGCTGGAGCTTTTCCTGTACTGATTGCATGGGCTGCTGTACGCGGCACTATCGAATGGCCTGCAGTAGTCCTGTTTGTTGTTATCTTCCTTTGGACCCCGCCGCACTACTGGCCGCTGTCGCTAAAATATAAAGAGGACTACCAAGAAGTTGATGTACCTATGTTGGGGGCCGTCGCCACCTCACGTCGGGTTTCGTCACAGGTGGTGCTCTATACTTGGGCGACGGTGATCTTTTCACTACTGTTAGCTCCCATGGGCTGGGCCGGTATCGTATATACAGCTACGGCAGCGGTAGGTGGCGGCTGGTTTATCTACGAAGCTCACAAGCTTTACCGCGACTCGCAACGACCAGACTTTAGCGATAAAAAAGCCATGCGAGTCTTCCACCTATCAATCACCTATCTCACTTTGATATTTGTCGCGCTGGCTATCGATCCATTTGTTGGCGAACCTCTCATGGGCAGCATGGTCACCGCACCATAACTATGCAACGAACAACACCACGAACCTTGCTCCTTACCGCCATCACCGTGGTCACCCTGTCCATAACCGGCTGTGTTGCTGATCCAGAAGTCACCGACAATCAGCCCGACGGCGGCTCTGCCCCCACACATGTTGAAGAAATTACATTTCCCGACACCGAGGTTGGACAGACATCACGATGGGTGCTCGACGAGATTAACGGCTCGAACGCTATTAACAAGCAGGACTGGTATCCTCGCGTTTCACCAGAGATGAGCGAAGATATACCAGTAGACTCACTTGTCGGTACGCTCAATACAGAGCTACGGCCCTCAATGCCATATGTGCCCTCAGACTATGACGAGCCAGAAGAAAATTATGCCATTACCCGGCTCACACCAGATCTTACAGCCGAACCAGTAGATCTACATTTAAAAACGGACGCTACTGGACGCATCAGTGCACTGTGGTACGAATACGTCGAGGACGAAGGCACCACGGAACAACCAGACAATGGTGACAAAGAGGAAGACTCCGAGAACGATAACGTACTAGGCCAGTAGGCGTCTTCACGGCCCCAATTTGGGCCTATAATTCTTCTATCTGAAAACTAGTTAGTACCCATATGGGCTGGTATACAACGCATCAAGCGGCTCGGTTATTGACGACGAGTTGGCTCTTGTACCCAGCTAGTAGGCGTCCTCCAAATGCAACTATAAAGTCGCAGATGCTATCAACCTGGCTGTGCCCATATTTGATGTGGAACACTGTGTATGGGTATAAAACTGCTCCCCGGTAACGAAGTCATACGTCTTCAGAATCCGGGGAGGGGCTCACCGTGCTGTTACCTATTCGGGCAAGTGCTCGGTATATAACTTGGGAATTACGCAGTAGCTAACCGGTCAGCAGTTTCATCGGTTGGAACCTCAGCTACTGTGGGATGTGTTTGGTAGCTAGCGTTGAAGACATCCAAAACAATCGTCATCATCCAAGCCACTAGTCCGGTTCCTAACATGTGTAGGAGCACTGCGACGATGGGTAAGCCGTTGAAATGCTGATAGAAGCCGACAAGAGCCTGAAATATCAACACAGCAGCAAAACCCCAGACCGCACGGCGCTGGGCGTATGAGGTGTTGATTCGATGCATCTGAACAAGCAGCACAATCGTTAGTAATACCATTACGTATACTGGTATCGCGTGCAACCGGGTAATGAGCAATGGGTCAAATGTGTGACGCGGTGCGTCAGGGTCACCCCCATGTGGCCCGGTGCCAGTGACTATCGTGCCTAAAGTCAACGCAACCCAGCCAGCCGTATAAATTAGCGCCGACGAAATACGTGTGGTTCGGCTAGATTCGCCGTCTTGAATTTTTACCGGGTGAACACCGGTAATCCGTGCACGTCGTTCCGCGCCAATACGATGAGCAAGCAAGGCGGCAATCGAAACCATAAGTGCTGACACTAAGAAATGCAGCATGACAACCCATGGATTTAGCCCGGTCCATACGGTGACGCCACCGATGACAGCCTGGGCCGGAATGACACACAACAGCACTATCGACATTACAAATAGAGAACGGTGTGTTTTGCGAAGCCGCCATAAGGCAAGGATGGTTAGTACTGCAATTGCAGCTAAGACAAAAGTTAGTAGCCTATTACCAAACTCGATAATGCCATTAATACCCATTTCCGGCGTTGTGACATACGAGTCTGACGTACAACGGGGCCATTCAGAACAGCCCAGCCCTGATGCCGTCAAACGTACTGCTCCACCAGTCACAATAATGCCAGCCTGTGATACAACTGATGCTACAGCGAGCACCATAGTCCACAGGGTAAATGTGCGTGGCATAAGGACATCGGACCACCGACGAACTGTCTGGCCGCCTGAAGTTGTCATCAGCAAATCCTCTATATTCGTTGAAGATGCAATTTCGCATCAACTTTATGTGGGCTTACTAGCGCCACTTAAACCAGCGTATAGTGCCCAGACTCAAAACAATTGCCCACAATAGCAAGATGATGAACGCCCCACCGTCAAAAGTTCCATTCACTAGCGCGGATCGTAGGCCATTTCCAAGTGATGCTGAAGGTAAATAATCTATCACCATGCTGCCTGCGAAATTCGCTACGGGAAAGACTACACCGCCTATTGCACCCAGCATGACCCACAATAAGTTTGTCAAAGCTAGTGTAGCTTCCGGTCGGACAGTACCGGCGATTAATAAGCCCAAGGCAGTGAAAGTCCAGGCACCCAGGATAATGAACAGCACTGCTATGCCAATACCAGATCCTGCTGGTGACCAACCTAGCAAGAGCGCTACACCACTAATAACAATAACTTGGGTGGCTTGAACCATCAGCACTGCTACCACTTTACCCAGCAATAACCCGCTCGGACCCAGGGGAGTGGTCGCTAAATATTGCAGCACGCCATAACGACGATCAAATCCTGTAGCAATACCCTGGCCGGTCAAGCCGGAAGACAGTACGGCCAACGCAAGAATGCCAGGAGTGGCAATAGTGATCGTTGATGGACCGCCGGGTTCATCTAATAGGCTTGTAAAATGTAAAGCACCCAATGCCAGCAACGGCAAAATGATCGAAACTAGTAGCTGCTCACCGTTAGTTATTGTAATCCTAGTTTCATAGCGTCCTTGCGCTAATACTTTAGAAAATAATGTTGCCGAATGTGGTTTATCGACCGGGGTCAGATCAAGCTTTGTCATGTACGGTCAACTCCCAAAATACATCTTCTAGGGTCTTACCGGACATGCCCAAGTGGGTAGGCATCAAATCATGCTGAACCAACCACGATGTTAGAACATGCAGATCCGCTGGAGTATCTACTCCAGCGATACGCCAGCTATAACCTCCGGTAGTAGAAGTCTGGTCCAATATCGTCAACTGGGGAGGAAAGTCGGATCGTTGCTGGGCGGTAAGAGGCTTCGATAAACCAAATTCTAGCGGCGGGCGTAGTTCGGTGCTGGTCAATTCATGGACTGATCCTGCAGCTTCAACACGGCCATCTCTGATTAGCACCACGTGATCAGCCAGACGTTGTGCATCTTCCAATAAATGAGTGGTCAAAATGATGCAGACTCCGTATGTTTTGAGCTCTTCGATAAGTTCAAAAACAATCAAACGTGAAGCGGGATCCAACCCCGCCGATGGTTCATCCAAAAAAACCACCCGAGGCCTTCCCACAAGAGCTGCTGCCATACCAAGACGCTGACGTTGACCACCCGAAAGCCGCCGAATTTGTCGGTTTTTAAAATTTTGGATATCTAAACGATCCATTAGAGCATCAATGTTTGCCGGTGTTTGATACAACCGTGCCAGATGCTGCAATAACCGCTCACCTGTGACAGCCATGGGCAAGCCACCTTCTTGCAGCATCACCCCAACCTGGCTGCGCAAACCAGCTCCAGCACGATAGGGATCAACCCCAAGCAGCTTTACTGAACCAGAACTGGCTTTATCAACGCCCTTGGCAATTGACAGGGTTGTCGTTTTGCCAGCACCATTAGGCCCTAAAAGGGCTGTAACTTCACCGGCTTGAGCCTCAAAGCTTATACCTTTGAGAATTTGGAAACGCCCACCTTGGGTGGGGACATCACGATGAACGTTCGATAGCGAAAGCATGAACTGAGTACTCACGAGCTCCGAGCAAAAATTACGATAAACACGGACATTAGTCTAGCCACATATCGGGTTGGAGTTGTCCAGACCGCAGCAAAACGATTGGCCCACAGCAAAATCATCGCTCCAGTGCCCTACGACATACTTCTACGGGTGGCCAAACGCAGGAACTTGTCTATAATTAGGACATATCATGGTTACTAATTTCGCTGATGCCTCATCGGATAAATCGACTTCTACCACCGGTTCGTCACAAACGACTCGGGGAAAAGTTATGCATGCTGTACTCTCGCAAGGCCCCGTAAGCGCAGCGACTATTGGTAAGAAACTGAATCTGACAGCAGCAGCGGTACGACGCCACCTTGACACTCTTGAAGAAGAAGGTTTGGTGGAAGTAAAAGCAGTTTCTGGCTCCCAGCGTGGCGCAGGCAGACCCTCGAGACGCTACGTCGTAACTCAACAGGGACAAGTTGAGCTGGGCGACGACTACCTTGGTGTAGCTTCAGGGGCGCTATCTGCCATCGCAGAATTGGGCGGGGCTGAGGCTCTGCGTAGCTTCGCGCGGAATTATTTCGTCGACATTGAAGAGAAATTCTACGAGCAGATCGGTGAGGACCCTACCTTAAACGAGCGAATTCAAACGCTGACAGCGGTTTTGGCGCAATTAGGTTATGCCGCTACTACACGGCGTGCTGGAAGAGCTGCAAAAGTTACCACGCTACGCGCGGCTCAGATATGCCAAGGACACTGTCCAATACAAGAACTTGCCGGAGAATACCCACAATTTTGTGAGGAAGAAACCGACCTGTTTGCGCGTTTATTAGAAGTAGATGTGCGACGACTGTCAACGATGCCCACGGGTGGCCATGTTTGCAACACACACGTACCATTGGGGCGGGCAGCACATGCATCGTTGATCGCAGCAAGCGGCACTAAGCATTAAACGTTGAAATAAAACAAAATTCATCACCCTGAAGTCTTCCGAGGCTCTTTGATGATTAGAACCCACGACCCGTTAAAAAGAGGTTGATAATGACGGATCAAATCAGTCAAGAAACCGCCGACCCCGGCGTGATACAAGACGTTCTGGACGCCAACCCAGAACTCAGCGCCATCGGCGCATATGAGTTCGGCTGGCATGACCCAGATGAAGCTGGTGAAAAAGCCGAACGCGGTCTCAACGAAGACGTTGTTCGAAATATTTCAGCGTTGAAAGATGAACCAGAGTGGATGCTGAAAACACGTCTCAAAGGCCTTCGGTACTTCGATCGCAAACCCATGCCAACATGGGGTGCCGACCTGTCAGGTATCGACTTCGACCAGATCAAATATTTCGTTCGTTCCACTGAACGCCAAGCAACCAGCTGGGAAGAACTACCAGAAGACATTCTGGAAACCTACGAACGCCTGGGCATTCCAGAAGCTGAACGTGAGCGTCTTGTCGCTGGTGTTGCTGCACAGTACGAATCTGAAGTGGTCTATCACCAAATCAACGATGAGCTGGAACGCCAGGGCGTAGTTTTCCTCGATACCGATTCGGGTCTGAAGGAACACGAAGAGATCTTCCGCGAATACTTCGCATCCGTTATTCCCGTCGGTGACAATAAGTTCTCAGCGCTAAACACAGCAGTCTGGTCCGGTGGCTCCTACGTGTACGTGCCAAAAGGCGTTCACGTCGAAATCCCATTGCAGGCCTATTTCCGTATTAACACCGAGAATATGGGCCAATTCGAACGCACTCTGATCATTGCTGACGAGGGTTCATACGTTCACTATGTAGAGGGCTGCACGGCACCTATCTATAAAACCGATTCGCTGCACTCTGCAGTAGTTGAAATCGTCGTTAAGAAAAACGCGCGTGTTCGTTATACCACGATTCAAAACTGGTCCAATAACGTCTACAACCTGGTCACTAAGCGTGCTGTGGTTGAAGAAGGCGGAACCATGGAATGGGTCGATGGCAATATTGGCTCCAAGGTCACCATGAAATACCCGGCTGTTTACTTGACCGGTGAACACTCCCAGGGTGAAACCCTGACCATGGCTTTTGCAGGCGAAAACCAGTACCAAGATACCGGCACGAAAATGGTCCACCTGGCGCCTAATACCAAATCCAATATTATTTCTAAGTCGGTTGCCCGTGGTGGTGGGCGATCTGCATACCGTGGCCTTGTTCAAGTCACTGAAGGGGCTAAAGGTGCGACCAACAACACAGAATGTGACGCTTTGCTGGTCGACACAATCTCACGCACTGATACCTACCCGTATATCGATATCCGTGAAGATGATGTCACGCTGGGGCACGAAGCCACAGTATCTAGGGTCTCGGAAATGCAGCTCTTCTACCTGATGAGCCGAGGACTCTCGGAAGAAGAGGCCATGGCAATGATCGTACGCGGATTCGTCGAACCGATTTCACGTCACCTGCCCATGGAATACGCATTGGAACTGAACAAACTCATTGAATTGCAAATGGAAGGATCGGTGGGCTAAGCGTGGCCAACACTGACGCAACAACTCTCGGCGAAGGTCCGGACCTGCTCATTCCAGGTATGGACGAAGAAGGCGAAAAGCTCGTCAATAAGCAGCCTGACACCCAGCTTGCCGAAGCCGAAGAAAAACAAAAATACGGTACGTCACGCGCTGACCGTGAAACCAGCTACCACCTAGCTGATTTTCCAGTCCTCACTGGTGAAGAAGAAGACTGGCGTTTTACCCCTCTGCATCGCCTAGCTGGTTTGGATTTGCCAAAAGGTGACGACAACCTACTAACCGGCACGCCCCCGGCAGTGACAGTCTCCGAACATGATGGCGTTTCCGTGGAAACTGTGCCACGCACTGACCAGCGCCTTGGTTCCGTGATGATTCCGGATGATCGTACTTCTGCCGGAGCCTGGAACTCCTTCCAAGAGGCAACCGTCATTACCGTTGCAGACAACGCTGAAATTGACGAACCTATTAAAATTTCGGTAGAAGCCAACTCTGGGGACGCTGCTGCACAACACATCTATGTAGCCGCGGGCGCGAATTCCAAAGCCAACTTGGTCATCAACCAAACAGGTAATGCTGTGTTGTCACAAAACGTGGAATTTGCCATTGGTGAGGGCGCAAATGTCAACGTGACATCCATTCAAGCTTGGGATGATCAGACAGTACATGTGGGCTCTCAGCAGGCATCTCTAGGTAAAGACTCGACGTTCAAACACGTTGTTATTACTTATGGCGGTTCACTAGTTCGGTTGACTCCCATTACACGATTTGCTGGTGAAGGCGCAACGACCAATATGTACGGACTGTACTTTGCCGACGCCGGACAGCATTTCGAACACCGAATTTTCATCGATCACTCGACGAACAACTGCACTTCAGATGCTCTTTATAAAGGTGCACTGCAAGGCCAAGGTGCTCGTACCGTGTGGGTAGGGGACGTGCTAATTCGTGGCAATACACAGGGCACCGACTCATTTGAAAAAAATGAAAACTTATTGCTGACGGAAGGTGCCCAGGCAGACTCGATTCCAAACCTCGAAATCGAGACCGGCATTATTGACTCCGGTGGCCACGCCTCGTCTGTTGGACGCTTTGATGAACACCAACTGTTCTACCTAATGGCTCGGGGTATCCCAGAGCCGCTTGCTCGCAAACTGATCGTGCGTGGTTTCCTCAACGAAATCATTCAGAGAATTGGTATTGAGGACGTCGAACAAGCCGTGACTGACGTCATGGAACAAGAAATCGCCGGACTCGAGCTCTAAACCCCACTTACAGCCATTATGAAAAGTCCCGCATCTAGCGGGCAACAAGGAGACTTAACAACAATGTCAACACTTGAGATCAAAGATCTACACGTCAGCATTGACACCGAACAGGGCGAAGTAGAAATCCTTAAAGGCGTCACGCTTACGATCAACTCGGGTGAAACCCATGCCATCATGGGACCAAACGGCTCCGGCAAATCCACGTTGGCACAGGCAATTTCAGGTCACCCGTCTTACCACGTAACCGGTGGCAAAATACTGCTTGACGGTGAAGACGTCCTAGAGATGGAAGTCGATGAACGGGCACAGGCCGGATTGTTCTTAGCTATGCAGTATCCTGTAGAAGTTCCAGGTGTATCCATGAGTAACTTCTTACGCAGTGCCAAAACCGCTCTGGATGGCGAAGCACCCCAAATCCGTACTTGGACTAAAGAAGTGCGTTCTGCCATGGAAAACCTCGAAATGGGTTCGGCATTTGCAACCCGTAACGTCAATGAAGGATTCTCCGGCGGTGAGAAAAAGCGCGCAGAAATCCTGCAATTAGAGCTATTCAAGCCTAAATTTGCCATTCTTGATGAAACCGACTCTGGTCTCGATATTGACGCCCTGCGCATTGTCTCAGCAGGCGTCAACCGTGCGCAAGAAAACAACAATATGGGCACCATGTTGATTACTCACTACACACGTATCTTGCGCTACATCAAACCAGATTTCGTTCACGTATTTGTTGATGGCAAGATCGTTGACTCCGGTGGCGAAGAACTCGCCGAACGTTTGGAAGACGAAGGCTACGTGAACTACGAAAAGACCGAAGCGACCGCCTAAGTCTTTTCTGATATCGTGCCAAGCACACGGATCAGGAGGTAATATGACCGCTGTCGCACAAACGCCCCTCGAAGATATTGAGGAAGCGCTCAAGGACGTTATTGACCCTGAGCTGGGTATCAATATCGTTGATCTTGGCCTCCTCTACGGCCTGAACTACGCCGAAGATGGCGCACTCATCGTGGATATGACGCTGACAACTGCCGCCTGCCCGCTCACCGACGTGATTGAGGACCAGGTGGGACGTGCTGTTGAAACGATGGTCGACGAATGGCGTCTCAACTGGGTTTGGATGCCACCATGGGGACCGGAACGGATCACCGAAGACGGACGCGAACAAATGCGCGCCCTCGGATTCAATATCTAATCCAAGTTCCTAAGCTAACCGGTCGCAAACCGCTAATATGGTTTGCGATCGGTTAGTTCGTTAACCGCCTACACTAGAAAGGTCCGCCCGAACTTCTGAAAGGTAAAATATGCTCACAGTAGGTGTAGATGGTTCCGCGCTTGGCAACCCGGGACCAGCGGGTTGGGCCTGGTATATTGACGACGCCAATTGGGAAGCTGGGGGCTGGGACAACTCCACCAACAACCGCGGCGAATTATCTGCTGTGCTCAAGATTTTAGAAGCCACCCAACACACTACCCACGACCTAAACATCCTCGCCGACTCTCAATACGTCATCAATTCCATCACTAAATGGATGCCGGGGTGGAAACATAAAGGGTGGAAAAAGTCCGACGGTAAACCTGTCAATAATAAAGACCTCATGGTTCAACTCGATGAGCTTATGAGCGCTGCCAAAACCGCGGGTCGTCATATTAGCTTCCAATGGGTTAAAGGCCACGCAGGCCACCCGCTTAATGAAGCCGCTGATGCCCGCGCTAACGCAGCAGCTAAAGCATTGCAGGCCGGAAAATCACCTGACACGGGCCCAGGACTGAACCTCGACACAAAAGCCACCAAATTAGTCGAATCACCTGTTGCCCCAGCGTCGAGTCCTACTGGCGCTCCATCGGAGCCTGAGACCATTACGGTGCACACGTCACTCAATAAAGTATTAGCCGATGAGATCGTGCAGCATGCCCAACAACGTGGAGTGAGCCCACACTACGAACTTGCTGTCCTGATTCAAGCTGGAATGGATGCTATTTACGGCACCAATGAGTGAACAGAATAGTCAAACCCAACTGTTCACCACTACACTATAGAGGCTTCAACTAATTTCGTTTTCGAGGTAAACACACATGATTTCAGCACAACAGCTATCTGTTGTGGTTGGCGCCAGAACTCTTTTATCTGACGTCACTTTTCACATTAATGCTGGTGATCGTATCGGCCTGGTAGGGCGTAACGGTGCAGGCAAAACCACACTCACCAAAGTGCTTATGGATGAAGTCATTCCTGCAACAGGACGCGTCATGCGATCTGGCACCATCGGTTATTTGCCACAAGATTCGCGCACCGGCGATCTGACACAAACGGTTCGTGACCGTATCCTGTCGGCGAGAAATCTAGCTGAACTGTCTCGTCGCATGCGTCGAGCAGAAGACGAAATGAGCTCAACTGACCCCAAGCTGATGGAACGCGGCATGCGACGGTACCCAGCAGCCGAAGCGGAATTTATTGCAGCTGGGGGTTATGCAGCCCAAGCATCGGCTGCTTCTATTGCATCGAACCTTGGGCTCGAAAACGCTATCATGGATCGTCCATTAGAAACCTTGTCGGGTGGACAACGTCGACGGGTTGAATTGGCACGCATCCTATTTGAACAACCAGATACAATGATTTTAGACGAACCCACCAACCACCTCGACGCAGATTCGATTATCTGGCTACGAGAATATTTAAAGACCTACGAAGGCGGTCTTATGATTATCTCGCACGACCTAGATCTTATCGATGAGGTCGTCAATACCGTCTTTTTTCTTGATGCAACACGTCAAGTCATTGATATTTATTCGATGGGCTACCGAGCATACCTGAAACAGCGCGAAGTCGATGAACGCCGTAGACGGCGTGAACGTGCTTCGGCAGAAAAGAAAGCCGCCGCGCTATATGCACAAGCCGATAAAATGCGCGCTAAGGCCACCAAAGCCGTCGCAGCCCAGAATATGGCAAAACGTGCTGATCGCATGCTTGCAGGCCTATCTGATAAACGAGTTGAAGAAAAAGTTGCCAACCTTCGATTCCCCACCCCTGTAGCCTGTGGCAAGGTTCCATTGACGGCCTCCGGGCTCACTAAATCATATGGTTCAACCGAAGTCTTTACAGGCGTAGACCTTGCCATTGATCAAGGCTCACGGGTGGTCGTTCTAGGCTTTAATGGTGCAGGTAAAACTACTTTGCTAAAACTGTTAGCCGGATACGAGGAACCAGATGCCGGGGTAGTGGAACCCGGATACGGTTTGAAACTGGGCTATTACGCACAAGAACATGAGACTCTTGATACCAGCCAGTCTGTTCTCGATAACATGAAATCAGCGGCTCCGAACCTAGATGAGACAACTGCACGTACCGTACTAGGGTCGTTCCTATTTTCTGGTGATGACGTATATAAGCCAGCTGGGGTATTATCCGGGGGCGAAAAAACACGCCTGGCTTTGGCCACACTAGTGGTATCTGGCGCAAATGTTTTATTACTTGATGAACCGACGAATAACTTAGATCCAGCATCGCGCGAAGAAATCCTGTCAGCCATCCGCAGTTACGTCGGAGCCATCATTTTAGTCACCCACGATGCCGGTGCCGTTGAAGCCTTAGATCCAGACAGAGTTCTAATCCTGCCCGATGCTGACGAAGATATTTGGTCTGAGGACTATCTGGAGTTGGTTGAACTAGCCTAACCAGATTAACCGGTGACAAGTTAGGTTAGCCATTAAGCATGGCATCTTCGATTTCCTCATCGGTCATGCGGCCCTTACGACGCTTTACCGGTTTGGCCCGTTCAATCCTGTGCGCGGATATAAAACCATCTTCTTCGCGCTCCCCACGCAATTTATCCTCACGGTTACGTACTGCCTTTTGATAGGCAAGCCAGCCCCACACAACAAACGACATAATACCGAAGGTAAACCACTGCATTGAATACGACAGATGTGGCCCTTCATCACGCTGTGGCTCGGGCATCTGCTCGGGGGACTCGGGCGGTGCTGGAGATTCCGTGGCCATCAAGCCATATGCGTCTTCTGCGATCGCATAGTCAAGTTCTTCGCTAATACTTGGCAGGTTAATGGAAGCTACCTGTCCATCTGGTGCACCGCGATCAAGCGTGTCTTCTCCTGGTATTACGCGGATAGTAATCTCTGTTTCACCTTGCGGTGGCGCTGGAACGCTATCGGGGGCTGAAGCATCAGCTCCCAAAGGCAGCCAACCCCGATCGACAATTAGATGGTCCCCTGACGTAGTTTCAAACGGGACGAGCACTTCAAATCCGGGAGCACCTGCACGCGGACGGTTACGCGCAATTAGAGTGTCATCGACTAAATACTGGCCCTTGACAGTAATAGGAGTCCACTTACGCTGGTCATCGTATTCCTGAAATAGGTATCCGGCGTCGTTATAGGCGACCGGTTGTGCGTCATAGTTATCCACGATCTTATTAATCTCTTCAAGTTTTTCCATGCGTCGATCCATTTGCCATTCACCCAAGAAAACGGTTGCAACGGCAAAGATCATGCAAAAGACCAGTCCACCAATCCAGGCACCGGACAAGAGAAAACCAAAATGCAGTTTCGGCTTATCTTGTGTACCGGTAGGAAAATCGTGAGTCATGAAACGTGTCACCTAGATATCGGTTGAATCTCTTTCAAAAAGGCTCTGGAGGATAAGAAATCTGCCAAAAATTGGCGATGCTGATCACATGCTAACCATATTTTACGACGATCTACAGAATGAATCTTAGGGTTATTCCATAACAACTGCCATACGGCTTCTGCAGCACAAGACTTTCTTGAACACTGCAACTCAGCTATTTCTGGTTCGGCAGTAGTCGAGCCAGTTTCCAGGAGATTACCAAGAAGATCAGGACCTTGCGTCATCGTCGTCCTTCTCATGTTCGCTTAAATAAATGTCGTCTTCTTCTGATTCTGCGGACGGCGTGGAAGTAAAATCGTTGTCATCGTGTACTACATAGTCGCCGACAATAACCGTCTGAGAATTGGTATCATCTGCTTGTTGCTGCGCGACGCTGAGTGCAGCCTGTTGTGGAGGCACCGTTTGAATCGATCGATCATCGACCTGACGAATATTGTTGGCGATCTGTACGCCGATCCACGGAGCAAGCATGCCAACGACAAAAATGACGATCTGCAACCAGCCGTGAGCCAGCAACACCAAAAACAATGACAGAATTCGCACCCCGATCAAAATGGCATAAATGCCGTTTTTGCGTTCCGAATCAGCCACTACAGATTCCGAAGCACCGGTTATTAGGTGCACTTCATGATCCTGTTTCCTGCGACGCCGTCCTTCTACGTCATCGTGTTGCTGATAGGCGTTGGAAGATGGTGACTTATGTGCCAAACCCTCTCCTTTCACGCCGGATAGTATAAGGTAAAAAATTTTTTCGTTACTTTAGGGGTTGCAGTCTCTATTGTCTCACTTTCGGGCCTAGAGTAGGGATAAAACGTCTTTAGCAAAATTGAAGGAGTAAATGTGGCGCAGGGCCGAAGTGTATTGGTGACCGGGGGAAACAGAGGGATTGGCCTAGCCATCGCTCGTGCGTTTCATGCTAATGGCGATCAAGTGGCGATTACGTCACGCTCGGGTGAGGGCCCCGAGGGCTTACTTACCGTGAAAGCCGATGTAACTGATATGAGTTCCCTCGATGAGGCATTCAACGAAGTCGAAGCCGCCCACGGCCCCGTCGAAGTGCTCATCAATAATGCTGGCATAACTAACGATCAACTACTTTTGCGGATGTCGGAAGACGATTTCGAGCAGGTAATCGACACCAATCTCGCTGGCTCTTTCCGCGCTCTGAAGCGCGCTACCAAAGGTATGATCCGCTTGCGCAAGGGAAGGGTCATATTCATTTCATCAGTCGTTGGACTTTATGGCTCACCAGGTCAAATTAACTACGCAGCCTCTAAGGCTGGGCTTGTGGGCATGGCACGTTCTCTCACTCGTGAACTTGGATCTCGAAATATCACAGCAAATGTGGTGGCACCGGGATACATTGATACTGAAATGACTCAGCAGCTCGATGAAGGCCTACAAAAACAGTATAAACAAGCGATCCCGGCTGGCCGCTTTGCTGACCCTAATGAGGTGGCCAACGTCGTTCGCTGGTTAGCCTCTGATGAAGCAAGCTATATTTCAGGCGCAGTCATTCCAGTGGATGGCGGACTCGGGATGGGACACTAATAACTATGACAAATACACAAGACTTAGCGAATACAGGCGTGATCGTAACTGGCTCTTCGCGCGGTGTAGGTGCTGCGACCGCGCAGCTGTTGGCGCAACGTGGAGCCGGCGTTGTAATTAACTACCGCCAAAAGGCACCACGTGCTAACAAGGTCGTTAAACAAATTGAAGAAGCCGGCGGCAGAGCAGTAGCAGTCGGAGCAGATATCACCACAGAGGAAGGTCGCGCAGCGATGATCGCCGCGGCCCAAGATGCATTTGGCGGTTTAGATGTGTTAATCCTGAATGCCTCCGGCGGCATGGAAGCGGATCTGGGCGAGGACTACGCGATGCGTTTGAACCGCGACGCCCAAGTTGCCATGCTTGAAGCCGCTGTCGCGGTGATGCATGAAGGGGCCCAAATCATCTACGTGACTAGCCATCAGGCACATTTTATTGATGATATACCGACCATGCCGGAATATGAGCCGGTAGCAAAATCTAAACGTGCCGGAGAGCTAGCTCTGCGCGAGCATATTCCATCTCTCCAAGATCGAGGTATTGGCTTTGTTACGGTCACAGCAGACATGATCGAAGGTACGATCACCGCGACATTGCTCAATCGGCTCAATCCGGAGGCTATCGAGTCGCGTCGACAGGCAGCGGGGAAGCTCTATACGGTAGATGAATTCGCCGAAGAAATCGCAGCCTTGGTCGGACGAGACGACCTAGAGGTTGGCCATGTTGAGTACGTGGGCGGAGCTAAAGACTATTTTGAACAACTGAACGCAAAATAAGCAATTTTCATCCCAAATATGGCGTCGGTTGCCCGGCGCCATATTTGGTGAAACACTCGGCAGAGTTCTCCACAATTTTTCAAAACGGCTAGTTCACAACAGAAAAACTTCGTAGCTTAAAATTATGAACCAATTTGTTACGCTAAACCGTGATCCTGCCGGAGAACGTTTCGAATATCTTCTGTGTCAAGCATTCCAGCACATATCGGGAGATTTATCGCAGGGGAGCCCACGGTATTTCATGAAATCGTTTCGAATGACTTGCATCTAGATATCTACTGTTGGGCGCCGACCAAACACCGCAATCTGTGGACATTTGTTACTGTCGGCATGTCCGCTCACGAGATGAATATACCAGCAGGCTACGAATACTATCGACGCACTGAGCTTGTGGCGACAGCACCAGGGCACTGGCCTGGCCTAACCGAGATACAACAAATGCCCCAAAGTAAAGCCAAAAAATACGCTTGGCTTATCGAGGCCATAAAAAATACGGCACGTAGGCCTTTTTATACAAACTCCTGGGTTGGTATCGGTC
>DXHA01000082.1 GCA_019113675.1 Candidatus Yaniella excrementigallinarum | reverse complement strand
GTGGAAGCGTGAGTTTTCCAATAGTAGGTGTAGTAGGCGGCGGCCAATTAGCTCGAATGATGGCGCCAGCCGCAATCAATCTTGGCATCAAATTGCATGTACTTGCTGAAGCGGCCGATGTCTCGGCCACGACGGCGGCGACATACATCGTCGGCGATTATCGGGACTACGACACGTTGGCATCCTTTGCCCGTGATGTTGATGTACTAACCTTCGACCACGAACACGTACCAACCCAACACTTAGCCCAACTACAGCAATCCGGTGTGCCTCTTGCCCCGGGGCCCGACGCACTCGTCTACGCCCAAGACAAGTTGGCGATGCGAGCCAAGATGGCCGAACTCAACCTGCCCCAGCCGGATTGGCGAGCGGTCAGTTCCGTCGAAGAACTCCTCGCTGCCGGCCAAGAGATTGGCTTTCCCGTCGTATTGAAAACCCCACGTGGCGGATATGACGGTAAGGGCGTATGGGTATTGGAATCTCAACAACAGGCCCAAGACACCCAGGCCTGGTTCAACGGCGATCACGAGGCACTCCTGGTTGAAGCCAAAGTAGATTTTCAAACAGAGCTCTCCGCCCAGATCGCACGCTCCACCACCGGAGAAACCATTACCTATCCGATAGTGGAGACAATTCAAACCAACGGGGTCGCCGATATTGTTAAAGCCCCGGCGCCCCGGCTCGATGCGAGCACCGCCGAGGCCGCACGTCACGCCGCTGAGACGATCGCCAACGGCGTTGATGTTACCGGCATGTTGGCAGTAGAACTGTTTCACGCTCCAGATAGTGCTGCCGGCTTTATGATTAATGAGCTTGCAATGCGTCCGCACAACACCGGCCACTGGACACAGGACGGCGCGATCACCAGCCAATTCGAACAACACCTACGTGCCGTACTGGGACTACCGCTGGGGGCTACCGACCCGATCGCACCGTATACGGTGATGAAAAACTATCTTGGTGCCGGCAACCACGATTTATATGGGGCTTTTCCGTTAGCAATGCAAAAATATCCGGCGGCCAAAATCCATGCCTACGGCAAATCGGTACGACCCGGACGTAAAATTGGTCACGTCAATGTCCTGGCCACCGACGGAGACCTGGATGCAGCACTGACAACTGCCATTGATGCGGCAGAAATCATCCGCCACGGTACCACCGACTACTAAAGGAGTTGCGTGTGACAAATACAGCACAACGCCCGCGAGTTGGGGTCGTTATGGGATCCGACTCGGACTGGCCCGTTATGCAAGCCGCTTCCGAGGCTCTGACGGAATTCGGTATCGAACATGAAGTTCAGGTCGTCTCAGCACACCGAATGCCCCACGAGATGCTCGACTACGGTTCCACTGCGGCCCAACGTGGCCTGTCAGTCATTATTGCTGGTGCCGGTGGGGCCGCCCATTTACCCGGCATGTTGGCCTCAACCACCCCCATACCGGTCATCGGGGTCCCTGTACAGCTCAAAACCCTCGACGGCATGGACTCGTTGTTGTCGATCGTTCAAATGCCTGCCGGTGTGCCGGTTGCCACCGTGTCGATTAACGGGGCGCGCAACGCGGGACTATTGGCGGTAAAAATTTTATCTGCCAACACCCAAGACGACGCCCAACGGCTTCGCCAACAACTCGAAAACTTCTCCGAAGACCTCAAAAAACAAGCCCAAGATAAAGGCACCCACCTGAAAACACTTCTTTCCGGGAGCGAAAACAGCTAAACTGTTTTGTTCGTTTGCACGCCCAACTTCCCCAACCTAATCGAGTAAGCAGTGTCAAACACTTCCACACAACGCACCACGGGTCGCTCTGAACGTCAGATCCGGCGCGAGCTCAATGCCCGCCTGCGCAAACTGGAATACGGTAGTTCTACAGCAGATCCACTAACCAATCCCAGCGACGCTACCTTTGCGCAGCGTACGCATCGAGCTTTGATCCTCATTCTGCTCACTGCCCTGGTACCCGGCGGAGCCCAATCGGTCACTGGTAATCATCGTCTTGGTCGTATCGGGCTGAGCGTGACACTCATTAACTGGGCCCTCATCGTTCTGGCGGTCCTCGGATACTTGGTAGCTCGTGACTTTCTGTTGTCGTTAGCATTTAATACTTTTGTCCAAAGTATTGGAATTTTTTATCTTGCTGCCATTGCAGTCGGTTGGTTTATCCTATGGCTAGATACCGCACGTCTCATCAGGTTTGTCCAACTAAAACCCGGTGCCAGAGCCCTCGTCGGCATTCTTCTAGTGGCGCTTTTGACGATCACATCAGGCGGGACCGGTTACGGCGCATTTTTCCTTAATGCTTCGACATCGTCTATCAGCTCGATTTTTGGGTCCGGCCCGGCAGTCACAAAAGCCGATGGCCGTTACAATGTTTTGATTCTTGGTGCGGATGCAGGTGAAGGACGCACCGGGCTTCGCCCCGACTCTATTTCGGTAGCCTCGATCAATGCCAGCACCGGAAAAATTGTTCTGTTTTCGATTCCCAGAAACCTTCAAAACGCACAGTTTGCTGCCGATTCTCCCCTGTGGGATGTCTATCCTGATGGTTACAGTTGCGGCGATGAATGCATCGTCAACAGCTTGTACACCGACGTGCAGCAGAACCACCAGGACCTTTATCCTGATGCTGAAAATCCCAGTGCTGAGGCCATGATGGATGCTGCTTCCGGTATCCTAGGCCTGGATGTCAGTGGCTATGTGATGGTCGATATGGATGGTTTTTCTGAACTTATTGATGCCATGGGTGGGGTGACGGTAACCACCGGGGGTTGGACGCCGTATCGCGGTACACGCCCAGACGGCGAATGGGGTAACGCTTGGTGGGAACCAGGTACCTACACGTTTGACGGCGACGACGCACTAGGGTTTGCCCGCTCAAGGACGTGGTCCACCGACTATGCTCGTATCCAGCGCCAGCAGTGTATCCAACAGGCTATGCTAAGCCAGTTTGATATCCCGACCCTGCTCACCCGGTTTGAGTCAATCATGGAAGCCGGTGAACAAATGGTAGAAACATCAATCCCCAGATCGCAGGTCGGCAGCTTCCTAAACCTCGGCATGAAATCTCAAAAGCAGGATATGGACCGCATGACATTGGGCCCGCCAGATTTTGATAGCCAGTTCTCTACCTATCCGGACTTCAAGCAAATCCATCAACGGGTCGATGAACTGCTAACTGACGACGGAACACCCGTCTCCGGCGCATACCTATTGCAGCCAACACTGGGCTTGTACATGGCAGGTAGCACCAGCGATCCAGAGGCAGATTGGGAGCCGGTGCCGACCCAGCCCGATGGCAGCCAAATTACTAAAGAGTATCTGATGCAAGCCGAGGACACCGGCCAAGAAGACTTACTCAGTGATGCAGCCGAAACAAATTATCAATGCCATCCGGACTAGACTCACCACGAAAGAAAGACCAGTTATTTGACCAATCGTGACCTGTCTAGCCCCCAACAGTCCATGTACCGCCTTACTGCCCCGGTAAAAAATTACGCCTGGGGTTCCACCAAGCTGTTAGCTGAGCTGACCGGCCAACAGCCCACTGAGACTCCACAGGCAGAAATGTGGTTCGGTACCCACCCGACGACACCCACCACCATTGAAGACGGCACTCCCCTAGCCGAACTCATCGATCTGCCCTATCTGGTCAAGCTGCTTGCCGCCGACCAGCCTCTATCTATTCAGGCACACCCGAATGTAGCGCAAGCACGTGCAGGCTATACCGCTGAAAACGCCACCGGTTTGCCACTAGACGACCCAAAGCGCGTCTACCGTGATGCTAATCACAAGCCCGAATTATTGGTCTCACTAACTGATTTCACCGCGATGGCAGGTTTTCGAAACCCACTGGAATCTGCCGAAACCTTCGCTAGCCTGGCACGACTCGTTAGCAATTCTGAACTCGCCGCCACACTGGATACTATGGCCCATCAGCTAGCACGTGGCGAACTGAAAGAGGTCTTCGCCCAGCTTATCGAACCTTCCGGTGCTTTCTGGCAAACCAACGGCTGGACCAAAGCTATTTTCACCAGCCTGGAACACAATGAGCCAACCGACCCACATCTGCGAAACGCTCTAGCTGCTGCTAAATATCACCCGAATGATCCTGGTGCACTTGTTACCTTGTTGATGCATCTCATCGACCTATCCCCCGGCGACGCTATATTCATTCCCAGCGGCACCATTCATGCCTATGTTTCCGGGTTAGGACTGGAAATCATGGCAACCTCGGATAACGTTATTCGAGGAGGCCTAACAATCAAGCACATCGCCATTGAAGAGTTAAACTCTGTAGTTGATTATCAGCCCAGCCCTCCACCGCACCTAACGCCCAGTGTTGAGTACAAACACAACGCAGTAGTCACACATTTCCAACCACCAGTCAAAGATTTTGAGCTAACCCGATACGATCTGACCGCTGATGCCTATCTGAGCCTGCCGCGCCACACGAACCAAATTGCTGTATGCACCAGCGGGTACGGCTCCCTTGTCTCGGGTGAGGATTGCCTAGAGATCTCCGCTGGCACAGGAATCTACCTACCTCCAAGTCAACGCCCAGTTGAGATAACTGCCAGCTCGAATACTGTGACGGTATTTATAGCCGGCCAACCTGCATAATATCGTAACCAGAGCGGGTCCCTACGGACGGTAAGGTATCCTTAGCATCGCAGTATCAACATAACAAAATAGGGGAAAAATTGCGCCACACGATTGTATCTGAGCTTCATCCAACTATCCGACGGGCCATTATTCTGGCGGCCATTTCAGCCATAATGGTCCTATCGATCGGGTTCGCCCCTATTCCGACACTGTTCTATGTGTTATCAGCGGGTTGCATTGCGCTGTGTATTACGTGGGCTACTGACGCTAGACCCGTTCTTCGTTTTGCTTCCAACCCAATACTGTTAGCTCCGATCGTGCCGGTAGTAGTGAGCTTTCTGGTACGCGGCACCGCACTGGCATGGGCGGCCGTACCGGTGTTGGCGATCGTGACAGCCGGTGCCGCGTGGATCATTGCCGTTAACGTTTCCGCTAACATGCCAGCAGCAACCACAACTCCCACCCAGGCTGTCGACGAACTCCCATCCATAACCTCCACCGATGTGGCTCTACCAACGACCCAGGAAAAACCAACGGTCGCCGACGAAGATTCATCAGCGACCGCAGCCTAGTTGGGCTTTAGTTATCTTTTTTCCATTTGGCCGGGCGGTGCTCAGCTTCAATTGTCCGTACCGTACCGGTCTGACCGCGCATAACGATCGATTGAGTTTCAATCCGGTTCGAGTAGTACCGGGTGCCACGCAACAGGTCGCCATCAGTAATACCGGTGGCAGCGAAATAACAATTTTCCGTAGCTACCAGGTCATTAGTGGTCAAAATTGCGTCCAAATCGTGTCCGGCATCCAAGGCTTTTTGACGCTCTGCCTCATCTACAGGGGTTAAACGCCCTTGGATCATACCGCCAGTAGCCTTGATAGCGCAGGCAGTGATAATACCTTCGGGGGTGCCACCGGTGCCTAAGAGAATATCGACATCAGTGTTGTGTCGCGCAGCAGCGATACCACCGGCCACGTCTCCATCCATGATGAATTTTACCCGTGCTCCAGCCTCCCGGATCTCGCGAACCAATCCCTCATGGCGTGGCCGTTCCAAGACACAAACATTGAGCTGCGAGATTTTTTTATCGAGCGCTTTGGACAGCAACAATAAGTTCTGTTTAACCGGCAGTCGCAGGTCCACCATGTCCGCAGCTTCGGGTCCCACCACCATTTTTTCCATATAAAAGACGCTGGAAGCGTCATACATAGCACCACGTTCAGCCACTGCCATAACTGAAAGCGCGTTATTGTACCCCTTGGCAGTCAAGCTGGTGCCATCAATCGGATCTACTGCGACATCGACTTTTGGACCAACGCCGTCGCCGACAACCTCACCGTTGAACAGCATTGGAGCTTCATCTTTTTCGCCTTCACCAATGACGACTGTGCCATCCATATGCACGGTATGCAGGAAGCCACGCATCGCATCAACGGCTGCACCGTCTGCGATATTCTTTTCGCCAAAACCGACCCATTCGGAAGCACCTATTGCGGCAGCTTCAGTCACGCGGACCAGTTCCATCGCCAGGTTACGGTCCTGCGCACCTGCACCTTCGAATTGCTGTGCCGAAGACTTATTGGTCATGTCGCTACTCCTGAAAAACAGACTGTGCGGAGAAAAATTACCTACTCATTCTAGCCTGAATGTGGCCATAGATTGGTTTGGTGGCACAATGGGGTTATAGAGCAAAATTTCTGGTGTTGTTGAAAAGGAAAAATCATCATTACCAACCATGACAAGGCCGATACCCAACCGGCCCAACCACAAGATAACGAGGGTATCGATAAGCCCAAGCTCACCAAATCGCAAAGTACCCGGATGAGCCAAAACGCCAAGGCGATGACGTATTCGGTTTTGGCAACGCTGGCCATTGTTCTGGGCTGGATGGCATTAAACCCGCAGGCAGATAATGACTACGATTCGGGCGTTGACGTCGCCATTGCCGAGGAGCAGGCCTCCAAGGTTGCCGCGTTTAGTCCAGCCACTATTGATGTGCCAGACTCTTGGCGTCCTAACTACGCACGGTGGGATTCCGGTGCCAAAAACGACATCCCCGTTTGGAAAGTTGGATATGTGACCGGCGAGGAAGATTTCTTTGGCATCTCACAGACCGCTAATGCCACACCGGCGTGGGTAGAAGCCCAAATCGAACCAACGGGCGAATCCACGCAGCGCACTGTGGCAGGCCACAGTGTCACACGCTGGGTTGGTGAAGATGACCATGCGTATTTAGTTGCCGAATTCGATCAGCAAGCCAATGCTCCCGAAACATCTCAACAGGCAAATACAACCGAGCCCTCGGATACTATGACGCTTATCGTCTCTGGCTCGATGGACGAAGACACGCTGGAACAATTAGCCGCAGAAGTGTTCAACCAGTATCAATAACTTCCTATGCATTTACAACATCATATAAGGAGCCGTTATGCCCTCAACTCTTACCCCTCAGCAAGCATGGGGGCTATTACAAGCCGGCAATGAGCGATTTGTCAGTGGTGCGGTTGATCATCCGCATCAGGATGCCGGGTGGCGTCGTTCCTTAGAAGAATCCCAACACCCCCACGCAGTAATCTTTGGGTGTGCAGATTCGCGATTGGCTGCAGAAATTATTTTCGATGTGGGCCTAGGCGATGTGTTTGTGATCCGTACCGCTGGGCAAGTTATCGATGATGCTGTCCTTGGTTCATTACAGTTTGCAATCGAAGAAACCGCTGTGCCATTGATCATTATTTTGGGCCACGATAACTGCGGCGCCGTCACTGCGGCTGTCGACGCCATGGAGACGGCCGAAATGCCAAAAAGTTTTATGCGCTCTTTAGTGGAACGCATCATGCCCTCGGTTATGGCGGCCCGAGCACAAGGCGTGACCGATGTTAATGGCACCGTTAAAGAACACACTGACCAGATGGTCCACCGAGTAGTGGATACCTCCCAAGCGGTTGCCACAGCGGTTGCTGAGGGTAAAGCCGCAGTTATGGCAGTAACTTATTCACTGTCTGATGGATCGGTCCAAATCGGTGATACCTTGGGTCCGGTAGAAGCCTGACCCGCTGGCTACCGACCAAAGCAGAAATAAGAATGAACCACGGTGGTTCCCAACTAGGATGAGAGTTATGACAACGAAGTCTAATGATCAACAATTCCGTATCGAACACGACACCATGGGCGAAGTCCGGGTACCAAAGCAGGCCTTGTATTCGGCGCAAACCCAACGCGCTGTCGAAAACTTTCCAATTTCTGGTCAGGGACTTGAACCTGCCCATATCCACGCCTTGAGTCTGGTTAAAAAAGCGTGTGCCATCGCCAATAACGAACTGGATGTTATTACCGACGAGCAGGCAACCGCAATCAAATCCGCCGCCGACCAGGTCATTGCCGGTGAGCATGACGACCAATTCCCCATCGACATTTTCCAGACCGGCTCCGGGACCTCATCAAATATGAACACCAATGAGGTACTTGCCAATCTGGCCAACCAAGCACTGCAGGCAGCTGGGTCAGAAACCACCGTGCACCCCAACGACCACGTCAACGCCTCGCAATCATCTAATGATGTGTTCCCAACATCCGTGCATGTTGCGGTGACCAACGCGTTGGTTAATGATTTGCAGCCAGCGCTTACCCAACTGGCTGAGGCCCTGGAACGCAAGTCCAAGGAATTCGCCTCCGTTGTAAAATCCGGTCGTACCCACTTGATGGATGCCACCCCGGTAACACTGGGACAGGAATTTGGCGGTTACGCCGCGCAGGTTCGTTATGGCGTTGAACGCATTGATTCAGCTCTACCACGTGTGGCAGAGGTTCCATTGGGTGGTACAGCAGTTGGTACCGGAATCAACACTCCCATAGGTTTTTCGCAGCGGGTCATTGAGATTTTATCTGAAGAGTCTGGTTTGCCGATCACTGAAGCTCGCAACCATTTTGAAGCCCAAGCCAACCGTGACGGATTGGTTGAGGCCTCTAGCCAACTGCGCAACATCGCCTACTCGTTGTTGAAAATCAATAACGATCTTCGCTGGATGGGGTCTGGACCAAACACTGGTCTGGGGGAGCTAAGCATCCCAGATCTCCAGCCAGGGTCATCGATTATGCCCGGCAAGGTCAACCCGGTCATCGTTGAGGCCGTATCAATGGTGTGTGCACAGGTTATCGGCAATGATACAACCATCTCATTGTCCACAACCAACGGTGCTTTTGAACTCAACGTTGGAATTCCGGTCATGGCGTCCAACCTCTTAGAATCCATCCGCCTGTTAGCTAATTCATCACGCGTCATGGCCGAAAAGATGATCGACGGGCTGCAAGCCAATGTGGAACGCGCTGCATTTCTGGCAAGCGCATCGCCATCAATTGTCACACCGCTCAATAAGATCATCGGTTATGAGCAGGCCGCTGAAATCGCCAAGCATGCTGTTGCAGAAAAAATCACCGTGCGTGAGGCAACTATCGATCTTGGCTATGTTGAACGCGGTGAGATCACCGAAGAACAGTTGGACGAGGCACTCGACCCAATGTCGATGACCCACCCCAACTAAAATTCATTTCTGATATCTAACTCCTTGGTCCTCGCCTACTGTGCGGGGATCAAGGAGGTTAATCTGGACGAGACCATTTTTGTATTCGTGCCGAAGCTGCACCAGCTAACCACCCCGGTGCAAGACGCATTACCACATCACGCAGACTCGTGGTTATGGCACCATCTGCCTGCGCCATGGCGCCCATGTATCGCGACTGCCGCCATATCGCAGTTGTCCGTTTACTTCGTAACCTGTGGTAGCTAGCCAGCGTCTGCCCCAGTTGACGACCAGATCGGACAGATCGCAGCAGCAGCGTTAGAGTTGCCGCGTCTTCGATGCCCTGGGCTGCCCCTTGCCCCAGGTTGGGTGCCATGGCATGCGCAGCATCTCCCATAAGCACTGCGCGCCCTTTAGTAAACGACGAGAGTGGCTTAGCAAGATCGTAGACATCATGGCGAACCACCTGATTATGCGGGGTAGCCGCAAGGCATGCTGGGATCGGGCTGTGCCAGTGGCCAAAATACTGTGACACTACATGCGGTTCATTATCAAAAATCATCTGGGCCGAAGTGTTTAATGTGGCAAACCAATAGAGCCGATCATTCGGTAGCGGCACTAGCCCGAAAATACGCCCCCGGCCCCAGGTTTCCCCGGCAGCATTATCCAAGTCAATCGGGCTCGCAGTTACGCCACGCCATGCGGTATAACCGCTATAACGCAACCCGGTATCTAATCCAAGGACTCTGCGGTTGGGACTGTTCACCCCATCTGCCACAATCACCAGATCATATGTGCTAGCTACATCTTCCACCCAGACGCTCGGACTACCATCCGCTGATACTAGGGCACGCTTATTTGTTAACAGCGTGCCAGAAACCAGCCGCTTGGAAAGAGCCCGATGAAGTTCCACGCGGTGCACACTGTACAGACTTGCCACAGCACCAGGTGGTAGATTCACCAGCCACTGGCCGGATGGGTCCCGCTGGCCAGTGCGCATATTACTCATGGCTGTACTAGAAATATTCCGAATAAGTTGCCCAAGACCAACGGCTTCCAATGCCGTCATAGCGTTGCCGAATAATGTTATTCCGGCGCCCTCAGCGCTTGGATACGGACGCTGCTCGTAGACAGTTACTTCATGCCCATCCTGTTGCAAACTACACGCTGCAACTAGGCCGGCTATCCCTGCGCCAATGACTGCGATGCGCATCTGACCTCCTGAACAGGTACCGTCACATTAATAAAGCCAGCAAGCACCCAATAAGCATGGCGGGTCCAAAAGCAATCCGCGTGGTTTTCTTAGCCCCGCGAAATAACACTAGATATATGGCTTGAACGCCTCCAACAATAAACGCCAGCGTGAAGCTTGCGACAAGCGCGTTGATACCAATAAACCCGGTGTACAGTCCCAGACCGGCAGCCAGTTTGACGTCGCCCATCCCCAGACCACCGCGAGTCAGCAAATGCAATACAAACATGAGCCCCATGTACCCAATCGAACCTAACAAAGTTGTTAGCCACCGACCATCGAGCCCTGAGGCTTCAGCGGCAGTAAGGGTTGTCGCCAGCAATAATACGGCAGCATAAACAAAAAATCGGCCCGTCCAAGTATTTGGCAATCGATGTTGACGAATGTCGAAACCAAACAACACGGCGGCACAAACAATAAACCAAACCAGTGCACAACCAAGCAAAAGTATGACAACAGGATTCGGGGCATCCGAAACAAGGTATTGAGTTATTAGCTGGATCACATATGCTACCTTAGCTAACAGTGACAACACCAGGTAGGGGTTAGCGACGGATGTGGATAACTGGCACTATGCCCCGAACCGACGGTTGCGGGAAGCGTAATCGCGCAGGGCACGAATAAAATCTACACGTCGAAACGCTGGCCAGAGAGCCTCGCAGAAGTAGAACTCCGAGTAGGCTGATTGCCACATGAGAAACCCGGATAACCGTTGTTCCCCTGAGGTGCGGATCACTAAGTCTGGGTCGGGTTGCCCACGGGTGTAGAGCCGATCTGAGATTGCATCAACGTTCAGGGTCTGAATGGCCTGATGCAACGTATAACCGGCGTCTGAAGCATCGGTAAGAAATGATTTAGCAGCGTCAATGATTTCTTCGCGCCCACCATAACCGATGGCGACATTAACGTGCAGACCCGTGTTATCACGGGTCGCTTGGGCCGTCTCATTAAGCAAATCGGCAAGTTCTTGCGGCAGAATGCTCTGGTCCCCCACTGGATGCACTTTGAGCTGTGTGCCATCATCTAATCCGACCGAAAGCTTGCGCAAAGTGTCAGCAATGATTTGGATAAGCGGTTCAAGTTCAGCTTTATCTCTGTTGAGGTTTTCAGTAGACAGCATGTAAAGCGTGACAACTGGGATGTTAAATTCAGCTACCCAATGAAGGAACTCGTGAATCTTTTCCGCTCCAGCCTGGTGGCCATATGCCGTGGGGGCTCCGGTTTGTTTGGCCCACCGACGGTTGCCATCCAATACCACTCCAACGTGGCCTGGAAGTTGGGCACCAAGAAGACTACGTGCGAGCCGACGCTCATAATACCGGTAAACGACGTTTGGCGCTCGCACTGCAGCGAAAGGAAGCGTTGCCATAGGCTGGGACGTCCTAGTGTTCGCGGCCAGTGTCGGGTTCTTG
Organism: Candidatus Yaniella excrementigallinarum; assembly: GCA_019113675.1. Taxonomy (GTDB): domain Bacteria; phylum Actinomycetota; class Actinomycetes; order Actinomycetales; family Micrococcaceae; genus Yaniella; species Yaniella excrementigallinarum. Next base: position 2,351 of record DXHA01000082.1, on the reverse strand, counting down.
CGCTTCTAGTGTTGGCATATCCAGATAGCCAGGATATTTTTTGCGTAAAAGCTCTGTTTGGCTGAGCTCAAGGTCGTCAATTTCGTCACGCTGGCGATCTGCTGTTGACAGGTGCGGTTGGTTTCGTTCCACCAACATATCTTCAGCCGTAGTGGAGCGTAGCTTGACACGACGAATCTGCCGGATCATGATGCGGAATACGACAATGGCCATCAAAACGAAGCCGAAGGTTGCTAAAAACCCCAGAATGCCCGGCGTAACGTCTTCATCGCGTAAGCCCTCACGTAGCGCGGGGTCTTCGACCCCGGCCATAATGGCCTGAGTTAATATCGTGTAAAACATTATGCTCTCAGTCTAGCGGGGTGTCGCGCAGCCCGGCGAATAAATCATCTTCTGGGATAGTCGTCTCAACTTTGGAATCAATAAGAACGTAATCTTCCCAAGGCCAATGGTTGCGAAGAACCTCATTCGGAGTAAAGAAGAACGTTCCGTGGGTATCGACCTGAGAGCGGTGGGCTCGTAGTGCAGCATCACGGTATTCCAAGAATGCGGCCGTATTAATCTGGGTCGTTACCTCATGTTGGGTCAGACGCCATGCATCCGGGTCGTCTTCTCCTCCAGCAACACGGTCGTACCAAGCCAATCGATCCGCATACGGAGATTCTTCGCCCTGGTTTAGGAGCGCATCATGAATAGCACGAAACTTTTCTGGATTAAACGCTCGGTCATAGTATAGCTTCGAGATTTCCCATGGTTCTCCTGTGCCAGGATAGGCTTTAGGGTCTCCGGATTTTTCGTACGCTTCCACCGAAACCTCGTGGGTGCGCAAATGATCCGGGTGTGGGTAGCCGCCGATTTCATCGTAAGTGACCATTACGTGTGGTTTAAACTCACGAACAAGCTGGACTAATGGCGCTGCAGCATCTTCAAGAGGAATCGCACCGAAACAACCATGCGCTAATCGGTCATTTGGGTCGCCGGAAGGGAAACCAGAATCGCGGAAACCTAACCAGCGGTGCTCGATGTCTAAAATATGTTGTGCTTCAGCCATTTCTTGGAAACGTACTGCGGTAACGTCACGGTCCACCCGGACAGATTCGCCATAGTGTGGGTTATTCAGATCTCCCATAGCACCATCAGTGGCGGTGGCCACCATGACTCGCGCCCCAGAATGCACATACGCTGCCATCATCGCAGCACCTTTTGAAGCCTCGTCATCCGGATGGGCGTGGACGGCCAATAACCGTAGTCCGGTAGAATCCGGCAGGCCTGATTCAGAAACAGCTGGCAGCTGTGAACGGGACGACATGATGGGCTCCTTGCTTACTAATGTGCCGCTGGCGGCGTACACAATGCAGACGCCTGTAGCGGCTGTATTAGGCTATAACTCGATATGATTTCCAATGCGAATCAGGCAGCGCCTGCCGACAACAGTGTAGCTACTCGATATGGTGGCACCAAAAAGTCTCGTGTTTCAAAAAAGACCGGACGGGTTATTGCTATTATCGCGGTTCTCAGCGCTATTTTGGTTACCTGCTGGTTCGCTTTTTCTGCTAGCTCAAGTGTACTGTCTTATGAAAGTGTCGGCTACAAGATTCACGATGAGTCAACAGCCTGGGTTGAGTTCGAATTGACCAAGGAACCAGAGGAAACGGTAGCATGTACTGTTCGCGTACTGTCCGACAATGCTGCTATCGCAGGTTATCGCACCGTCGTTATAGGGCCTGAACAAAATGCCGAACAAGAACGCACGGATTTAACCAAGTATTACACCACTGATCTACGCACTGATCAGTTAGGCTCTTCTGGCGAACTCGAGACCTGCTGGTACGTTGAGGAAGAAGAATCACCCGGGATTTCTAATTTGCGCGACTATTAGTCGTCGTCCGATGACGACCGTTGCTGGGTTCTTGATTTTCAGATTCTGTTCGGTGATATGATGAACACCGGTATATTCCAGAACTGTCGCCCCGTTTGCACAACTTGGTGCCACGGGGCTTTTAGTTTGATGAATGAGCAAGTAAGGAGGCCGGAATGGCTACGACCAACGGCACACCATGGCTGACGCAAGAAGCCTATGATCGGTTGAAAGAAGAACTCGACCATATTTCCGGTCCCTACCGGCAGGAAATCGTCGATCGTATCGAAGCAGCTCGCGACGAAGGCGATCTTCGCGAAAATGCCGGTTACCATGCGGCCCGTGAAGAGCAGTCCAAAAATGAAGGCCGCATCCAAGAACTCAAAGCCCTGCTGGAAAACGCCGAAGTGGGCGAAGCAGCCGCGGATGATGGCATCGTCAAACCCGGTATGTTCATCGAATGCAAGCTCGCCGGTAATACCATGAAGTTTGT
>DXHA01000081.1 GCA_019113675.1 Candidatus Yaniella excrementigallinarum | reverse complement strand
AGAACGGCGATCCATAATCTTCGAAGTTGTTACTCGGTTGATTTTCCACGCGATCATCGTGGTTTCGCTGTATCTACTGCTTGCTGGACACAATTTGCCCGGTGGTGGATTTGCCGGCGGGTTGCTAGCCGGTATCGCCTTTGCAATCAGATATTTGGCCGGTGGACGCTACGAATTATCACAATCCATCAATGTCCCGGCAGGCGTTGTGCTGGGCTCTGGCCTGGCAATCGCCGCACTCGCCGGGGTTGTCCCACTATTTTTCGGTGGCGAAGTATTCCAGGCCTATGACGTCGAAGTGCTGCTGCCCTTTTTCGGTCACGTGCATTTTGCTTCAGCCCTGGTATTCGACGTCGGAGTCTATTTGGTGGTTATCGGGCTTATTTTGGATGTGCTGCGTTCCCTGGGCTCAGCCATTGACGCCCGTTACGAAGCCGAAACCCGTGACCGTGCCGAAACGGAACGTCGTATGACTGCCGCCCGTGCAAGCGCCAGTGCCCCAGGAGGCCACCATGACCATTGATGCCGTGTTGCTATTTATCATGGGTGGACTATTTGCCGCTGCAATCTACTTGATCATGGATCGCACCTTGACCCGTATTTTGTTCGGGCTGATGTTGTTCACCAACGCGGCCAACTTGCTGATTATTATCATGGCTGGCCCCGCTGGACTCCCGCCAATTGTGAGCAACGGGGTTGCCGCTGACGAATATTTTGACCCGCTGCCCCAAGCCCTCACATTAACATCTATCGTCATCAGTTTTGCCACCACCGCATTCTTACTGGCCCTGATATACCGGTCCTGGGTGCTTGCCCGGCGTGATGAAGTCCAAGTCGATATCGAAGATATCCAGGTGGCAGAACAACCCACCTATGATGCCGAAGAAGACGCCGAGATCACCGAGGAAGAATCAGAATTTCTCGAAGACCACGAAGACCCAAATATTGATTACGAACTCACCACACAAGAATCACCTGTGGTTCGTCCTAATGAACGCAAAGCGGGTGGTCGCCGGTGAGTAACTTGTCTGTAGTGACGTTGGCGCCGTTATCGGTGCTATTGCCCATTTTAGGCGCGGCAATTGCCTTCACGTTGGTCCGCCGTCCGGTCAGCCAAGTGCTGGTGACGCTATCGACCTTAGTCGTCACCATGTCATTGGAGATCTGGTTGCTCGTCGAGGTCTGGAGTAATGGGGGAGCAGAAGCCGTCTTGTTGGGAGGCTGGGAAGCCCCCATAGCCATCACCCTGGTAGTTGACCGATTCTCAGCCATCATGCTGGTGGTTTCTTCAGTCGTGGTGCTATCCGTGTTGCTATTTGCATCAGCCCAGGGCATCGGTGACGACGAATCACCCCAGCAACCGGTTTCTATTTTTCACCCCACATTTTTGATCCTCACCGCAGGGGTCTCTAACGCCTTTCTAGCCGGCGACTTATTCAACCTGTATGTTGGCTTTGAAATTCTATTGACCGCATCCTATGTGCTATTAACGATCGGCGGCACCGGCCCCCGCGTACGAGCCGGTGTCACCTATGTCGTGGTATCGGTGGTGTCTTCTGTGCTGTTTCTGGTAGCAATCGCCATGATCTATGGTGCCACCGGTACCGTAAATATGGCGGATCTCGCCATCAAACTCGGTGAACTCGATCCCGATCTACAACAACTATTACATCTGATGTTACTGGTTGCCTTCGGGATCAAAGCCGCCGTATTCCCACTATCGTTCTGGTTACCTGACTCCTACCCGACCGCACCTGCACCGGTGACGGCGGTATTTGCCGGGCTGCTCACCAAGGTCGGGGTTTATGCCATCGTCCGGACCGAAACGCTGCTGTTTCCCGGTGATCGGGTCAATACCTTATTACTAGTGGTGGCCGGACTAACCATGCTGGTTGGCATCCTAGGTGCGCTAGTACAGTTCGATATCAAACGTGTGCTGTCATTTACGTTGGTATCCCACATCGGCTATATGATCTTTGGGGTAAGCGTGGCTAATCAGGTGGGCTTGACAGCCACAGTGTTCTACGTGATCCACCACATCACCATCCAGACCACCCTGTTCCTGGTCACCGGGCTCATTGAATACCGGACGGGCTCGGCCAATATCGATCGGTTGGGCTCGATGGCAAAAATCTCCCCGCTGGTGGCCATTCTGTACATAATTCCAGCACTAAATTTGGGTGGGATTCCGCCGTTTTCCGGTTTCATCGGCAAAGTTGGGCTGATCGAAGGCGGTGTCAGCAACGGTTCGGCACTGGCATGGATACTCATTGCCGCTTCCATCATCACCTCACTACTGACGCTGATCGTAATGATGCGCATCTGGACGCGTGTGTTCTGGCGTCCTGCTGAAGATTCTGAAGACCCAGCCATGCGTGGCATGGAGGAAGCCAAACGAGCCGAAGCCGGACATAAACCGTTACGAACCGACTCCAACGGACTGGTTATGCCCACGGTAGGCCTGGTCGTCGTCGGTGTTGGGCTAACATTTGTTGCCGGCCCGTTGTTTAGTTTCGCCGATGAAGCCGCCAACGATATGATTCATCGCACCCCCTATATTGAAGCGGTGCTGGGTACAGATGCTGCACGGGATGCCCAACTTGAGGCCGACCTGTTAGAAGACTGGGGTATTGCCGGCTCCGACGGTGCGGGAACGGGCCAGGACACCCAAGGAGGCTCAGATGACTAACGAACCCCAACAGCGCACCAGCCTACTGAACAACAAACCATCAGCGATTGAAGATCGACGCACACGAACCTCCCAGTGGCCGATGATTATCGGGCTCACCTTCATATGGGTGGCCCTGTGGCAAGATATTTCGCTGTCCACCATAGTGCTGGGCGTTGTGGTCAGCTTACTGGTGATGTTGTTACTTCCGCTGCCTCCGGTGCCCTTTGCCAACCGGTTTAATCTATATCACACAAGTAAATTCGTGCTGTATTTTCTGTGGAAAATCACGTTGGCAACCTGGGATGTCGCCATGAAGGCTATCCGCCCCGGTCCCGATGTCATCAACTCAGTGGTAGCCGTCAAATTACGTACCCAAGACGATTTATTGCTGACCCTGGTTGGCCATGTCTACGCGCTGATACCGGGTTCCCTCGTTATCGACGTCGACCGCCCTACCTCCACGCTGTTTCTGCATGTCATCGACATTCCTGATGAATCAGCTGCCCAAGCTTTCCGGGACGACTCCCTAGATATTGAGGCCCGAATGATTCGCGGCTTTGGGTCAAAACGGGATTATGCGCTGGTGAAACTTGAAGAGCAAGCCGATGATGGTGTCGTACTGCGACATTCTGAACTGCAAGAGCCCATCGAAGAACAGGAGGTGGGCCAGTGAATATTTTAGTGTTGGCCGGCTGGATCTCTTTGGTGCTGTTGGCACTGGGCGCCTTGGGTGCGCTCTATCGAATTATTGCGGGGCCGGCACTACTTGACCGGGCGATCGCCCTTGATGTATTGGTGATTGTCCTATCATGTGGACTCACGGTATGGATGGCTATCCAAGGTACTACGCATTTTATTGTCGTGGTCGTTGTGGCATCATTAATTGGGTTTATCTCCTCGGCCATCCTGGCCAGATTCACCGTAGAAGGAGCACAAGCCAACCGCTCCGAGTCCAGACCAAAACCCCGGCCCTCGGGAAGCGAAACCTCATGAATATCGTCATTGAATCTTGGGTCGACGTCGTGGCCGCGATCCTTTTAGTATTGGGCACCCTGTTATCGGCGGTAGCTGGTTTTGGGCTGCTACGCTATCCTGACGTCTTATCGCGGATGCATGCGGCAACTAAACCCCAAGTGTTGGGGCTATTTCTCGTACTGGCCGGTTTGGGATTCGCACTCAAAACATGGGCGGTTGTACCAGTGCTGATCGTAGCGTGGCTAATGCAACTGGTAACCGCTCCGGTTTCTGCACATTTGGTGGGACGTGCAACATACCGTTCGCACCACTTAGAACCCGCACACATTGCCGTTGACGATTTAGCCAGGGTCATCGCAGAACAAGACCGCCTGGACAGCGATGAAGACGACGCATAACCCCGTAAGCCGCCCAGGACCCTAGCCGGGAACCGGTTTGAAGGTCCACAATGGGTAAATGGATGCTATCAAAGTTTTACAAGATCTAGTTGCCCGCCCTAGCCAAGCTCTCGACAACTTCTGGGATGATCTGGACCCAAGCAGGCTCAATAATCATCCGGGAGGCCACCCAAATTCTATTGCCTGGCTCATTTGGCATACCGCTCGCGAAACGGATGCGCAGATCGCACCGCTTGCCGACCAGGAACAGGTGTGGACCGCTGACGGTTTCGACGCCCGATTTGGGCTGACTGACGTTAACCTTGGTACCGGCGAAGTCGGTTTGGGCCAATCAGCAGAACAGGCCAGAGCCGTCACGGTCGAAGCCACACCTGAGGGAAAACGTCTCCTGCGTGAATACCTGGACACCGTGTACGCCATGGCTACCCGGTGGATTGCCACGCTCAATGAAACTGAGTTGGATCGTGTCATTGATGATCAGTGGGACCCACCGGTCACGCTTGGTATCCGCGTGATTAGTGTCTTGGATGACGCCACACAACACATCGGACAGGCAGCCTATGCCGCAGGCACCGTCGAGGATACAGCTCCCACCCGGTAACGGGGTTAGAGTTTTACCCCGGTGAGTTCCTCGCTCAGTTCCCATAGACGTTGTTGAACGTCCCGATCATAGGCCTGTTCATGGGCTGTCGCACGTTGGCGGATAGAAAAGTACTGGCCACTAACGGCTTCCAAGTCCTCAGATATCACGAGCCGCACTACCGCAGCCACCCCGGTTCGTAAGTCATCGACGGTATGGCCATAGCCTTCTTCGACCATCCGGGTCGGCATTAACGTAGCCGGATGCAGGCTATTGACCGTCACCACTTCTGGCGGCAGCTTCTCGGCTAATCGCAAGCTCGTGGTGACCATGGCAAATTTACTTTGGCTATAGGCGCGATTACCAGAGTAATTATGCTTCAACTGCGGATCATCGAAATCGATTGGCTCTTGGGCTCCGGAGGCAACGTTGATGACACGGCTGGGTGCACCCGTCTCAAGCAATGGCAGCAACTGCAGAGTTAAAGCAAATGGTGCCAAATGGTTGACGGCAAAACGTAATTCAAAACCATCGGCCGATTCTTGACGAGTGTCGTCTGCACCCTTGCCAACCCCAGCATTATTGACCAGTACATCGAGATGATCCGTGAGCTCAAAGACATCATCAGCCAGTTGACGAACCTGCGATAGGTCGCTGAGGTCAGCACGCACGGTGTCGATGGTAGCTTCGGAGGTGTTCAACTCTTCAACAAGCTCGTCAAGACGTTGGGCATCTCGGCCATGCAGGATGAGTCTGCCGGGCTGGGTGCTGAGCGTCTGAGCAACGGCCTTACCCAGTCCACTGGTAGCTCCGGTGATAAGTATCGTACGGTCACTATCTTGCACGGTAACTCCTAACTAATCTTTGAAGATTCAGCAGTATGGTGGCCCATTCTAACGCGCACTAGCAAGCCAGACTTCTTGCCACTTGGCCGCAAGTGAGGCAACGGACTCATGCGCGTTGAGGCCGCTGGGATCGGGCACGACCCAGAGTTGTGTCTGTTCTGGCCAGCCAGCAAGATCTTCTGTGGTCTGTAACCCCAATGTTGCTTTGGGCTTTTTAAAAGCGCGACGAAATGCTGTGATTCCGGTAAAGGCTACGGTACGTGGACGCAGTACCTGCATACGTTCAACTAACTGGCCACAACCGGTGCGAAGTTCTTCCAAACTGAGCTCATCGGCACGCGATGACGGCCTGGAAACAATATTGGTGATGCCCACACCTCGCATGGCAAGCATGTGCTCATCAGCGTGACTTAACCCGACGGCTGGCGCCACAAGCCGTTCGGTAACACCGCCTGCATGTAGTGAAGCCCAGAACCGGTTTCCGGGACGGGCAAACGGTGCTTTAACCGTTGCCGCCCACGGGCTGGGATTGGTTCCTACAATTAATAATCGCAGCAGCTCGGTGTTTTGTGTATCGGTAGGGTAGGGCAGCACATCATCAAGGCCTATACCGGCGCGGGCTGTTTCGGCCAAATCGGTTTTGTTGGGTCGTCTTCCGTGTAGCCTGGATTCGCTGCGCCAGGGCCTCCAGTCGTTGGCAAGCATAGGTTCCATACCTTCCAGCCTAGAATAATTCGTGTCCGCACTGGTCGAGAGAATTGAGAATATGCCGGAGCACACAGACCATCCCGAACCCTGGGCCATGCAACTGGTGGTCCGCCGAAATAAACAGGATCCAGCCAATCACCTGGCGGTACTCGAAGCTGCCGGCAGTGCGGTGGTGAAATTACTGGCAGACCAACGGGCTGTTAGTCCCGAGGGGCAATGGTATGCCCAAGTACAACATTGGCGAGCAGGATGGATTCGCAAAGTGGTTCGGCGGGCCGAAAATAAGCGCTGGGATGATGTACAAGTTCTGCCAGGAGTAAACGCCGTCTCGGGAGCTGCTGAAGTTCGGGCTTTTGTTCCAGGCCCGTTAACCCCGCTACCCTTGAGTTTGAAAAAGCTACAAGTTGGTGGCACACAATTTCCACGTTTGCATCAGATCCCCCAACAGAATGTGATAGTGACCGTGGAGCTTACCCCTTACCTGGACTTATCTACAGGTAAGGCGGCCGCTCAGGTTGGTCACGCAGCACAATTGGCCTTTGAACGACTCACTAGCCAAGCAGACCAATGTGAGCCAGGCGCTGCGGCAACTTTGGGCTTATGGTGCAGGGATGATTTTCGAATCGCAGTGTTAACCCCGTTGGTGGACGACTGGAACCGGCAACAGCGGGCGGTGAGTGTCGTGGATGCCGGACTAACCGAGATCGCACAGGCTGCTGAAACAGCACGAGCCTATTGGTGAAGGTGACCTATTTGAAGATTAAACGCAGGCAACGCCAGAGCTGTTGTCTGACGTTGCCTGCGTTGTAGAACGAAAATATGTTTTGGAGTTAAACTTCTGCGGTGCCTAGTTGTTTGGACCCCCTATTTCCGGCGTCAGACATCGCCTTAGAAACTAGACGCTGCGAGCCAACCTCGACCAGCGCCGATACGCCAGCCGAGATCGTCGCGAAGGCGACGATTTGCAGCAGTGTCGAGTTGTCATCTTCGGCATCTGGGGCAGTGCTACTACCAGTTGCAGCTTTCCAGATAGCTTCGACGGCTTTGGCCCCGACGAAACCCGCGCCCATGGAGACGCCGGTGCGTACGAGTCGTTGCAGCATAGGATTCATGGGTTCAGCCTTTCTCACGTTGATGTTTTCAGCTTAGCTATTTGTTGTCAGCAGCGGAGGTTGTGACCGGCGAGTCGTCAGAGTTGCGATATTTGGTGGGCCATTCGGAGGGAGCGATTTCGGCAAGTTTGGCGCCTTCAACATCTACGTCCGGCAGGATACGGTTCAACCATTTTGGCATGTACCAGGCAGCTGGGCCTAACAGATGAACCAGCGCCGGTACCAATAACATTCGAACTAAGAAGGCATCAAAGGCCACACCAATGGCTAGGCCGAAACCGATGGAGCGGATGTAGGGGGCATCGGCATAGATAAATCCACTAAATACCGAAATCATAATAATTGCTGCCGCGGTGACAACCGAACGTCCTGTGGTGAATCTGCGTTGCACGTTCAAACGGGCTTCGGTGCCATGGGCGTAGGCCTCGCACATTCCAGATGAAATAAACAGCTGATAGTTCATCGCCAGGCCGGACAACACCCCGAGCATAATCGTGGGCAGAAATGCCAACACCGGTGCTGGGTGGTGAACCATAAAGACTTCACCAAGCCAGCCCCACTGATAGATTGCCACCACCGTACCCATGGCCGCACCCACCGAGAGTACAAAACCAACGGAAGCAATTAGTGGCACTATCAAAGATCGGAAGACCAACACCATAATGATCAGTGACAGACCAACGACCACGCCCAAATATAACGGCAGGACATCGGCTAGTGCATCGGAAATATCTAGCATTGCGGTTGTCTGACCGGCTAGTGCAAGGTTAGTCACTTCGCCAACCGGTTTTAGGTCACGTAAATCATGTACGAGTTGGACGGTTGATTCTGAGTTTGCGTCATCAGTGGGGATCACCTGGAACATGGTGATGTCCTTAGCATTATTTTCACCGACCGGAACCACATGGGCTACATGGTCCAGGTTTGCGATCTGCTCGGCTTGTTCAACAGTGGTTTCAAGTAGCTGCCTATCAGATAGGTCTGCTGGGACATCGGCAACCACGGTAATTGGCGAGGTGCTACCGGCCCCAAACTGCTCCGTCTGAGCGGCATAGGCTTGATACTCGGTGGTATCAGGCGCCTCAGAAGCCCCATCGGGGATACCTAGGCGCATAGAAAATACTGGGACCGCAGCGGTAGCTAGAACAGCAATGGCCGCTATTGAGGTAAGAACTGCCCGGGTATAGGACATCGGGGAGAGCTGTTTTTGGGGTTTGCTGCGTTCCGTGGGGTCTGCAAGTGCTAGGCGCTCACGTTTGGTCAGCACTCGGTGACCGAATAATGCTAGTAACGCCGGGGTCAACGTAATTGCCGCCAGAACAGCTACGATTACCACGAAGCCACCAACGGTGCCCATGAGCCCAAGAAATGGGATGCCGGTGAGATTTAGCGCCAGCAGTACTATGACCACAGTGGAGCCAGCAAAAACCACAGTATTGCCGGATGTGGCATTGGCAATGCCGATCGAATGGCTTAATGCCATACCCGACTTTAGCTGTGTCCGATGTTGATGGATAATAAATAGTGCGTAGTCGATGCCCACGGCCAGACCGAGCATGACACCCAGTACAGGTGTTACGGAGTTCATCTCGACCACGGCGGAAAATGCCATAGCAGTTAGTACACCGACGCCAACGCCCACCAGAGCGTTGATGATAGGCAAGCCTGCGGTGATAAAGGTCCCCAACATAATGACTAGCACCACGGCGGCAACAACCAATCCGAGTACTTCGGCCAAACCAACTACCTGAGGCTGCGTCTGTGAGATCTCTTGAGAAGGTAGGACTTCAACGCCGTCGATATCGACCCGGGTCAATACATTGACTACGTCCTGGCGGACACTCTGGTCGACATTTAAGTCCCGTTCGGTGAACTGAACGGTTGCCACTGCAGCAGAGCCGTCATCGGCAACCATCGAGTAGTCTTTGGTTGTCGCTAACAACCTTGCACTTAGATCCGCCAGTTCTCTGCCATTTTCGACGTCTTGGACGCTTTGTTCGTAATCGGCGCGTTCATCAGCAAGCTGTCGGCGGCCTTCTTCGAGTTGTTCCCGCGCATCATCTAATTGTTCTTGTTGTGCGCTAAATTGTTCTTTGGCAGCATCTTCGGGCATGCCAGCGGCTACTGCCTGATCAATCCCAGCATTAAGTTGTTCTTGAGCAGCATCAAGATCTTGTGCAGAAGAGTCCAGCAGCGCCTCAGCGGCATCTAGTTGATCGGGTGACTGGTCTAATTGCTGCTCAGCAGCATCGAGGTCTTGGGGCCCCGCAGTGACCTCTTGGCGTTGGTCAGCCAGGTCAGCGTCAGTTTCAAAGGGATCGACCACATCCTCGACGCCGTCCAATTCACGAGTGTCATCGAGCAAACTGACAATGGCGTCGTGCTGCTCGTCAGTAAAGGCTGCACCATCTGTGGTCTGAAATACCACACTGCCTGAGCTACGTGCTGCCTCGGGGAATTCGTCTTCTAAGCGGTCAGTGGTTTGCGCCGTCGGGGTCTCAGGGATCTTCACGGTGGAAGTTAGCGTACCGTCGAAAACAATATTAATATACGACCCGGCTGCAAGAGCTAATAAGACTAACCAAGTAAATAACACCATAAAGGGGCGTTTGGCAGCACTGAGTCCAAGACGATACAAACCCTTAGCCATGGTCACCTTTAAATTGAAGACTAGAGACAGGCATTTCAGCCCTATATAACTGTAGTGTATGGCTTGTCAGAGCGTAAATTACTTCACTGACCGTGGTGCGGTCTGCTGAATCGACCAGGTCCTCTAGACTGTCACTCATGGTTTGGACGGTGGCTGACTTCGCGGAATTTCCATTCTGGGCGCGAGTGCTATTCACTTGCGCTGACTTTGCTATCCGCATCGCCTTATTGGGGATTGTGCCAGGTAACCGTCGCCCCGCCGTCGCGATGGCCTGGTTGCTAGTTATTTTCTTCTTTCCCATCCCGGGGTTGTTGTTGTTTTTATTGCTGGGGTCTTTCCGTCTGGGCGGTCAGCGTCGATCTCGACAAATAGCGGTCAATTCGGAACTACGCCGAGCCACCGCGCATATGGACCTGCCAGACCAGGTCGGTGCCGCTCCAAGTTATGTGGCGGCCAACTCAAAACTGACCCGCCGACTCACCGGCTTTCCAATGCTGGACGGAAACGATTTTGAGTACTTGACGGATTATCGCCATACCTTGCAACTTATGGCCGACGATATTGATACCGCCGAAAATTATGTGAATGTGATGTTCTATATTCTGGGCACCGACCCCAAGGATCGCCCTGGGTATGCTGATATCGTGCTTGACGCCATGGCCCGAGCGGTGCAGCGTGGTGTCAAGGTGCGTTTGCTTTTCGATCACATCGGTACCGTCAGAGTCCGAGGTTATCGGAAGCTGTTAACCCGCTTGGAAGCTGACGGCGTTGAATATCATCGGTCCATGTCCGTTCGACCTTGGCGAGGTGAGTATCAGCGCCCGGATTTACGCAATCATCGCAAAATGGTGATCGTCGACGGCATGGTTGGTTACACCGGTTCTATGAACTTGATTGAACCTGGATATAAACGCGCCTCAGCACATCGACTAGGCAGACATTGGCAGGACATGATGGCCCGGATAGAAGGTCCGACCGTGGCTTCGCTGGACCTGGTCTTTGCTGCGGACTGGTTTTCTGAGACCGGCCGACAACTTCAACAAGACCTGCGCGGCGTCAGGGAAACAGAGATTCACGATCATGAGGGCCCGGCAGCACAGATCATTCCGTCTGGTCCTGGATTCTCCCAAGAAAATAACTTGCGTGCCTTCAACCACCTGTTTTACTCAGCTATGGATACGATCCGAGTTGTCACCCCATATTTGGTACCGGATGATTCAATGCTCTATGCCCTCACTAGTGCTGCCCAGCGAGGTGTACGCGTTGAGGTGCTGGTGGTGCGCCGTGCTGATCAAGTGGCGGTACATCATGCCCAGCAGTCCTATTACGAACAACTCTTGCGTTCCGGGGTACATATCTATCGGTATCCAGACCCGGATGTTTTGCACGCCAAGCTGCTGACCATAGATGACGATGTCGGAGTATTTGGTTCGTCGAATATGGATATGCGTTCGTTCTCATTAAATTCTGAGGTCACTGTGATGGTGGTGGGCCCCGAAGAGGTGGCAAAACTTGGCGACATCATCGATGGATATCAGGCCCAGTGCGATCATTTGACCCTCAAGGAATGGTTAGCTCGACCACGATATAAACGCTGGTTAGATAACGTCTATCGCCTAACTTCAGCGCTGCAATAAGGGTTGCTGTTATTCAACTGGCTACTAGCGATCTAGCGGGCTAGTCCGCGGATCATCGTCGAAGCTGCGCTCGGATTCCAGCATGGCACTGACCACTGCCAGCGCCGAAGCGTGGTGACGTTCATCGGGTTCATTAGCGACCAACACCAAGTCGGCCTCGTCATAAATTTGGTCTTGGTCCAGCATCAGCCGTTCTTGTGCAGCCCAGTTGTCCCATTGCCCTCGATAACTTTTCCCATCACGCTGCATCGCCCGGGTATAACGAACCTGATCTGGCACCCGGAGCCAAATTAAAATATCCAGTAGCTCGCGATTGGCACGAGCTCCCACTCCGACGCCTTCACAAATGATCACCTCGGTGGGATCGGTAGACACAACATCACCCAGACCACCTTCGTCACTGCCGTCGGCATGCCAATCCCAGGTTTGATAGGTTGCTGTTTCGCCTGCGGCTAACTTTGGGAGCACATCCTGGCTAAAAATTCGCATGCCGGTAGCCAGTCCGTTCCAACCTTGATACAGATCTTCGAGTCGCAGCACCGTCACCTGGTGGGATTTTTCGAGGCTTTCCGCCAGGACTCGAGACAGTACGGTTTTACCGGAACCAGACCGACCATCGATACCAATAATGAGTGGGCGAGTAGGGCAGTAGCGTGACATGCCTCAATGCTAGAGCATAGTCGCCAGGGTGCAGACGATACTGTTCGGGTATGACACACAGCATAGAAAAAAGGCAGTGATGGCGGAATAAAAGGTCCAGTTAAAGCGCTATACATCGCAGAAGCAAAGTTGAGTCAGTATCACTCAGGTTTATTTGACAGCAGGTCGAGACCTGTGGCACCTTGAGTGTAGAGAGCTCAAGCAGCTTATAACAAAAGTTTTGAGGAAAGGATCCACGTATGTCACGTGCTGTAGGTATTGACCTGGGTACCACAAACTCGGTAGTTGCCGTATTAGAAGGTGGCGACCCAACAGTCATCGCGAACGCTGAGGGTTCGCGTACCACACCGTCGGTAGTTGCCTTTACCAAAGGTGGCGAAGTACTTACCGGTGATATTGCCAAGCGTCAGGCTGTGAACAACCCGGAGCGCACCATTTCTTCGGTCAAGCGCCATATGGGTACCGACTGGAATGCTGAAATTGATGACAAATCGTATACCGCCCAGGAAATCTCGGCACGTATCTTGATGAAGCTCAAGCACGACGCTGAAGAGTACCTTGGCGAAGACGTCACCGATGCTGTTATTACCGTACCGGCATATTTCAATGACGCTGAACGTCAAGCCACAAAAGAAGCCGGCGAAATTGCCGGTCTGAACGTCTCACGTATTATCAACGAACCGACCTCGGCTGCACTGGCCTATGGTCTGGAACGCGGTAAGGAAGACGAGCAAATCCTGGTCTTCGACCTCGGCGGCGGTACGTTTGACGTTTCGCTGCTAGAAGTTGGTAAAGACGAAGACGACTTTTCTACCATTCAGGTACGTGCAACCGCCGGTGACAACCGTTTGGGTGGTGACGACTGGGACCAGGCCATCGTCAACTGGCTGTTAGAACAAGCCAAGGCCTCCGGTGCAGATTTGTCCAACGACAAGATCGCGCTGCAGCGTTTGAAGGAAGCCGCTGAACAGGCAAAGAAGGAACTGTCCTCGGCAACCTCCACGAATATCTCACTGCAGTACCTGTCCGTTACAGAAAACGGTCCTGTCCATCTGGACGAGCACCTATCGCGTGCCCGGTTTGAAGACATGACTTCAGATCTGCTGGAGCGCACCCGTCGTCCGTTCGAAGACGTCATCAAACAGGCTGGTGTCTCAGTATCTGACATCGACCACGTTGTTCTGGTTGGCGGTTCAACCCGTATGCCAGCTGTTTCGGATCTAGTTGAAAAACTGGCCGGTGGTAAAGAACCAAACCGTGGCGTCAACCCGGATGAGGTTGTCTCGGTTGGTGCTGCCATTCAGGCTGGCGTGCTTGCCGGTGACCGTAAAGACGTCTTGCTGATTGACGTCACTCCGCTGTCCCTGGGTATTGAAACCAAGGGTGGCGTGATGGCTAAGCTCATTGAGCGTAACACGGCTATTCCAACCAAACGCTCCGAGACCTTCACTACCGCAGACGACAACCAGCCGTCAGTTGATATTCAGGTTTTCCAGGGTGAACGTGAATTTACCGCAGATAACAAGCCACTGGGCAACTTCCAGCTGACCGGTATTGCCCCGGCGCCACGTGGTATGCCTCAGATTGAGGTCACCTTCGATATTGACGCCAACGGTATCGTGCATGTTTCCGCTAAGGACAGTTCGACCGGCACAGAGCAGTCCATGACCATCACCGGTGGTACCTCACTATCCGATGAGGACATTGACCGCATGGTCAAAGACGCTGAGGCTCACGCCGAAGAAGACAAGAAGCGTCGTGAAGCCGCAGAGGCTCGCAACGCTGCCGAGACCACCGCATACTCAGTTGATAAGCTGCTCAAAGACAACGATGAGAAGCTACCAGCAGACGTAAAGACTGAAGTTCAGGCGGATGTTGACGCTCTCAAGGAAGCCCTTGAGAAACAAGACAACGACGACGAAGTCCAGGCTGCCTTTGAAAAACTGCAGCAGTCGCAGACCAAGATCGGTGAAGCACTGTATGCCCAGTCCAGCCAGGACGGTGCACAGAGTGCTGATGCCGCTGATGAGGACGAAGATATCGTTGATGCCGAAGTCATTGACGAAGAAGAAGACAGCAAGAACTAGTCTTCGCATTAGCTAAGTATCCAAGGCCGGCCGGTTTCCGGCCGGCCTTGGCGTTTTCTTACAGGAGTTCTATTATGTCCGATCAGCACAATAACGAAGAACAAGAGCCGATCCGCTTTACTGACAAACGTCGAGTCGATCCCGAGACCGGTCAACTACGTGATCAAACGACAACAGACAGTGACACCACTGATGAACACGCTGACCCGTTGTCTCAGGTCGAAGACATCTTGAATGCGGCAGAGACCGAGGCTGAACCTGAAGCCGAAGAAGCCTCCGGCGTTGAAGATGAAACTGAAGCGTTGCGTGAAGATCTGCAACGGTTGCAAGCCGAATTCGTCAATTACCGCCGTCGTGTAGAACGCGACCGCGATGTTGCCAAAGATAACGCGACTTTCGCGATGCTAGAAGCACTGCTGCCAGTCATCGACGATATCGATGCGGCACACGATGCAGGGGATCTCGACGGCCCTTTTGCCGCAATTTCGCGTAAACTCATCTCCACCTTAGAGGGCTTCGGTTTGGTCAAACACGATGCCGAAACGCTTGTGGGTGAACCATTCGATCCAGTACACCACGAAGCAATGTTGCGTCAGCCGTCATCGGAGATCGCAGAAGAGCACATTGTACAGGTATTCCGTAACGGTTACCTGTACAACGAACGGGTGCTCCGCGCGGCCCAAGTGATGGTGTCTGCCGGTAACGAGTAAGAGAAAGGAGGGCACATGGCCTCTCAAGACTGGCTAGAAAAAGATTTCTACGCCATTTTAGGTGTTGATAAAGACGCCAGTGCCAGCGATATCAAAAAAGCGTATCGCAAGCTTGCTCGGAAATATCACCCCGATGCCAACCCTGGCGATGAGGCAGCCGAACAGCGCTTTAAAGAAATCACCGAAGCCAATACTGTGCTGTCCGATCCTGAACAGCGTCAACAATACGATCAGTTGCGCGCCATGGGAACTGGTGCACGATTTACCGGTGCTGGTCCAGGCTCGCAACAAGGCGGTTTCGAAGATATCTTTTCGGGACTCTTCGGCCAGGCCGGCGGTAGACAAGGTGGATTCAGCGATATCTTTGGCGGATTCGGCGGTGGTGGCCAGGGCTTCCAGTACCAGCAGCCACCAACCAAAGGCGCCAATATTAAAGGCTCGGTCACCATCAGTTTTGCAGACTCCGTTCGGGGTACCACTACTCATGTGTCCACCAGTTATGGTGCCGCCAATGAGGTGCGTATCCCGGCCGGAGTCAAAGATGGCCAAACGGTGCGCGTCAAAGGTAAAGGCCAACAGGGCACCGGTGGACGTGGCGACTTGATGGTGAAAGTATCCGTTGCCTCGCATCCGGTTTTCGAACGCGATGGCAATAACATTCGCCTACAGGTGCCGGTATCTTTCGATGAAGCAGTATTGGGTACTACCATCGAAATACCAACATTGGATAGCACCGTTAAAATCGGTGTCCCCGCCGGGTCGTCGTCGGGCCGTGTCCTACGGTTACGTGGCAGAGGCATAAAAACCTCTAAAGCAACCGGTGACTTGCTGGTGGAACTGGTCATTGAGGTACCCGATGAGCTCTCCGACGAGGCACGTGCCGCCGTCGAAGCGTATCAGACGGCAACCCAGGACTTCGATCCGCGGGCCGAGCTGGCACAGAAAGCTAGGTTGTAATGGCCCACCGTCACAAACACGATCCCATCTATGTCATATCGGTAGCGGCACAATTAGCCGACATGCATCCCCAGACCCTGCGGCAGTATGACCGTATGGGGCTGGTAGTACCCGCCAGGCAAGCCGGGGGCCAACGCCGATACTCGACCGAAGATGTCCGACTGCTGCGTCGGATCCAATCGTTATCACGTGACGGTGTTTCACTCGAGGGCATCCGTCGGATTGTTGAACTGGAAGCCGAAGTCGACCAGCTACGCGATACTGTGGGCGAACTGGTCGACCAAATTTCTGTTATGCGGTCACATGTAACGTTTTCGCGAACCTTCACTGCAGGTTCCGGTGGCGTCACGACCAATATCCATGGGCCATCCGCAAGAGACAAGACTACGGAATTTGGCACTTCCCGGCAGCATCGCGAGGAACGACGACGGCGTCGCTTTGACCGCAACCGTCTGGAACAAGCCGTGCTATTTGCTTTGGAACAATCCAGCCCACGCTATGCTCTCAATCAACCGCGTTTTGCCTTGACCGGGTAGCCTAGCGGCTAATAAACGACCTCGCACTATGCCGATGCCCGAATAGGGCATCGGCATAGTGTTTTTTGTGTGCACACCTGTTCGCTGTATGTCGTCGAGTCCTTTTACTGAACTATCGTTTGATAGATAATTGCAGCATGAATGATCGACCAAAAGCACTAACTAATCTTCGGCCCGGTAATGCCGCAAAGTTTTGTGGCATTTACCGCTGCGATTGCGGTAAGGAACACGAATGCACAATCAGTGAAATCGACCAAAAGCTGCCAAGGTTTCCCCCTGACTGTACCGCTAGCACATGGAACCTTATCCAAGAGACAAGTATGCGTCACTGCACACGCCGATCATGGCCCAGTGGGCGGTGGATTGCCGATGCTGAAGCGCCTGATCGCGGCAGTCCACGCCGGATCCGTCTGTCTTCGATGTGAAGTCGGTTGCACTAACACAGGCTCCCGGGCCATTTTTGAGCCTCTAGACGCCAGTTTTTCTGGCCCGGTCTTCCTGACCAGGCTCGGTTTCTGTCAGGCCTGTTTCAGATTTGGTGGGGTCCTCGATGGTGCCGGTGCGGGAGACATAATTAGCTTCTTCGTCACTAGACACAATCGGGCCGGAGCCGCGTAGCCGACGACGAGAGGGCTCGGGAGTGAAATACACGCTGACGATTCCAACGACGCCGCCAAACATAAGCATATACGCCGGCACCATTTCGTCGCCTGTGGCAGAAATCAAACCTTCGGCGATCAACGGTGTTGTGCCGCCGAAAACGGCCACTGAGACGTTGAACGCAATCGCGGTGGAGCCATAGCGCACTTTAGTGGGAAATAGAGTCGGCACGGTGGAAGGCTCAGTGCTATTAAAACCCAACAGCATTAACCCGACCATTAGTACTCCAAGGAACACAATCAGGTAGCTTTCACCGGAGTGAATAAGTAAAAAGGCAGGTATCGCGCCCACGATCAACAGCCCACACCCCACCGACATAATGAGCTTACGAGACACGATGTCGGATAATCGTGCCACGAACACAACGGCTATCGCCAGAACTACCAATACCGCTGTGACAATAGCCAGCGCGGACGTGGAACTCATTTTGACGATATTTTGGAGATAGGACGGTAGATAGCCGGTCAGCATGTAGTTTGTGAGATTAAACGTAAGAACTAAACCAACGCACACCAACAACTGTGGCCATTGTTCGATAATAGTTTCTCGGAACTGTTGGCTTCGGCTCTGCTTATCATCTTGCTGCTCTTCGTTCATTTTTTCGAAGGCAGGTGTCTCTTCCATACGCAACCGCATGTAAAGCGCTATGATCCCCAGCGGTCCGCTTAGCAGAAAAGGAATGCGCCATCCCCACGACAGCATCGCTGACTCGGACAGGCCGGCCGTGAGTCCTGTGACCAAAGCTGCACCGACCACAAACCCAAGTAGAGTTCCCAATGGCAGAAACCCACCCAGCATACCGCGACGACGATCTGGAGCGTGTTCCGCCAAGTAGATCATTGCCCCAACATATTCGCCCCCGGTAGAAAAACCTTGGACCAGACGGGTTACTAACAGCGCGACGACCGCCCATACACCTATCCCATCGCCCCATATGCCGCCATCGGCATATCCCGGTAGCAGACCAGTGATAGTTGTAGCCACGGCCATTGTCAAAATCGTCACCGCTAAGACTTTGCGCCGGCCGATCCGATCACCCAGCGGACCAAATACCAGCCCACCAAATGGGCGAGCTATAAAAGAGGCTGCAAGGATAACGAAAGTTCCAAGCATCCCAGCTGTGGTGGAAGAGTCGCTGGGAAAGAACACCTGTGAAATCACCGTGGCCAGGTAGGCGTATAACCCGAAGTCGTACCACTCCATGAAATTACCTACAGCAGTGGCTGTCACCGAACGGCGCATACTGGACAGATCGGTTACCGTGACGTCTTCTACGTCCCATTGACGTCGATGTGGGCCTTGCGATTTAGCCTTCCCAACCATGAGCCCATGGTATCACACCCCGCCGTTGAAACGTACCCCTAAATATTTTGGCAGCGAATGGACCAGCAGAGGTTACCGCACGTTGCTATTTTATGCGTTGGTAGGCCAGATCAAAGATATAGCGCCCAGCCCGCTGAGCTTTTGCCTCAAAACTCGTTAGTGGTCGTGTAGCAAAGCGTGGAGCCCAGCCACCAACCGGATCGAGCGCAGCTGATAACGCCTGCGGTTTATCATCGTCGGTACCGTGTAACCGCGCTAGTGTCAGCGGCGACTCCTCGCCGGCCAAGCGGTTCGGATGACAATTGGTAAACTTCGGATGGGCATCTAAGGTGTCGCGCATTTGAGCGGCATAATGGGACCAATCGGTTGCTAGGCGTAGCATCCCACCGACTTTTAGCACCCGGGCAACTCGATCCAGGAACTTAGGCTGGATGAGGCGACGTTTATGATAGCGATTTTTGGGCCAAGGATCCGAAAAGAAAACCCACACCTCAGCCACCGATGCTGCAGCCAACATATGGTCAAGCACCTCCGGAGCGTTGGCCTCAACCATCCGAATATTAGTGACATCTGCCGAAACTGTACGATCCAAAAGTTTGGCCAGTCCTGGCCGATATACTTCAACAGCCAGAAAATTGGACCCAGGATAGGCTACGGCACCGGCAAAGGTCGATTCGCCATGCCCAACACCGATGTCTACAATCAGTGGTCCATCTTGGCCCCAGACTTGTGGTACATCTAGTTGAGAATTTGGGGCTACCGAGGTGTCGGCAAAGCTTCGTGATACCGGCAGAACCGTTGTGCCCGTATGTTGTTCCCACAGACGCTGTCGATTGGGCGACATATTCAACTCGCGACGCACAAACGATACAGGACTATCTCGAACAATTTTGGTGCCCTGGTCCGTTTCGATTTTTTGATAGCCAGATGGCACCGTGTCGTGGCTTTCAGTGGCTTGGTGATTAGAACGATTAGCAGCAGACATCATGGTAATAGTAATGCACTGCTGGGCGCAGGTGGGACGTATTGGAATTGGTAGCGAAAGTATTACAGTTAAAGATGACGAATCCCGAATGGAAGGAAGACTTATGAGCTTGGCTCAGTTGCCGTTACGTTTAACTACCGGTGCTTTCGTACTTAATTCAGGTATCGGAAAGCTCAGCATCTCGGATGAAGAGGCTGAAGGTTTGCAACAAATGGCTGCAAACGGTGTGCCGGTATTGGCAGATATGTCACCTGCCGCTTTTCGTCGCGTTATCGCCGCCACAGAGATCAGTGTCGGTGCTGCGCAGTTGATTCCAAAAGTCCCAGGCTGGCTGGCTGGTTCGGCATTGAGCGCATTTTCGGCTGGTTTGCTCAACATGTACTTGAATACTCCGGGAATGACTCAGGACGACGGGGTTCGCCCAAGTTCGGATGGTACTGCCGTTGCCAAGGACGTCTGGATGCTTGGCGCCGGCGTCAGTATGGTAGTTGACTCCCTAATCAACACCACATCGCGCCGTAAGAAAGCCGCCAAGCGTCGCGTCGCGAAGATTCATAGTGCTAAAGATGAGAAGGTTGAAGCCATCCACACAGCCCGCGACGAGCAGCAAAAGGCACTGGAGGGCGCTCGCGAAGCCGCCCATCAGGAGCGAAAAGCCGCTCGAAAAGCTGCCAGAACTGCACGCAAAGAGGCTCGTAAAACCAACCAGTAGGACTAAATTCTACGGTGGCCTGACTCTGGACTCAGGCCACCATGCGTTGCCGTGACCTGGCTACCGTGGGTCACCCGTTGTACCAGGTGGGTAATCCTCGACGTGTTGTTGTATCGACGAAGGGGGTAACCGCTGCATGGAACGGGGCACCCGTTGAAGGACGGTAGCTGGGTTCTTTTATTGCCCAAAACGATCCAGCCTCGGACAGCTGGGGAGTCTTGGCTGTGTTCACCGGTTTACCATCACTATAATTTTGCACAATAATCTCGGAGATTCGCCGACGATTTTCTGCCTCAGCGTCTAACCGGCGCAACACCCAGGTATGGACTGTGGCAAGTTGAAGTTCATGGCCTGCCTCGTATCCAGAAGCCAGTTGACGTGCACGCAGCATTTCGGCATCCCAGGAGGCCGCTGCCAACGTGACGATAAATGCCACCCAGACTAGAAGAAGCACGTATAAAATGCCGTGGACGGTAAATAGCTGTTTTTCAAAAAGCGTCACATTTTCAAGCAACCAGCCGGTTAGGGCCAACCCGGTGAATAATACGACGACGGCGATCGCAGCCCCCGTAGTGATCAAGCGATAGCGGGGACGCTGCACATTGGGACCGCGATAAAAAGCCTGCGAGACTAGGAACGTCAAGACAGCCAGAATTAGCGGCCATTTTAAAATGTTCCAAGCCGTCACAGTTTCTTGGGTCAGGCCCAGCATTTTACCCAACCGTACGGAAAAGTCTCCGCCCAAAATAATAAACACTAATAAGGCCAACGAAGCAGTAATCAAGACCACGGTCTCGATAAACACCACAAAGCGGAAATAAACGAAGGGCCTGCCTTGGCGGGTGTCATAAATTCGGTTCATCGCACGGTGGAATGCCGCAACGACATTCGACGCTGAATATAGCGAGCCAATGAGCCCCAGAATCAGGGCCGTTAGACCACCGGGGGTGTCAATTAGGCTCATCAGAGTATGCACCACGGTCGAAGCCTTCAGTGCTGGAATGAGTTCATTGACGAGTCCCCCTATGGTCCACATGGTTTCTTCCGTAAAATCCACCAGTGCAACAATAGATGACAGTGCAATGAGTCCAGGCAGTAGTGATAACACCAGATAGAAGGTCATGGTGGCTGCGATGTCCCATACCTGCATTGCTATGACTCTGCCCCAGGTACGCCGCACCACAAACCACAGGGTGGGTCTGGGACGTTGATAGGTGTGGTGTGGTCGCCCGTTGCCGGTCAGCTTGGCAATTGTCTTTGCGGCTCTGCGCTGGGCTGCAGGTCTTCGGTTACGTCTAGTCTGTTCTGTTATGGCAGGCATTCCAGACGAGGTGTGCGAGTTATTATCGTCACCGGCGGAGTTTGACATACCTTTGAGCTTAGCTGTTGGCTAGTAAAGATTGGTCGTATCGTAGAGGTGTGATGGTTGTGAAACGAAAAGTTTTTCGGGTTGCTGCGCTGGCAGCCGCCGGGTTCATGGTACTGGCAGGCTGCTCAACGCAGAATGGGGAGCCCGAAGCTACTCCAAGTGAGGATGCTGAATCCACTGCCTCGTCAACGAGCCCCGAAGTTGATCTAGACCAATATGCTGCAGCGCTGGTTACCGACCCTGAGCTTATGGGAGTGGCTCAAGACCCGCCGATCGAAGGGTTCGCCGATGAGCCGGTCAGTATGTATTTAACCTTGAGTGACTTCTCTCCCAGTGGCGAATGCAAAGAGCTGCTGGATGACCTTAACTCATATACCGGACCCGCGGTGGCCGGCATTTCTGCAAAGTTTCTCCGTGACGCCGTCCCACCGGAATCCAGTGCGAGCGACGATCCGACCGCCGATACGACCCAAGCCGCGGTAGAAACACTCATTTTTGAGACCGTCAACGCTGACGAACCGATGTCGATTTACCGCAAGATTCCTAACGCATGCGAAACGTTGACCTCTAAAGAGGTAGAAGGTGCTGAAGCCGTATTTACCAAAGTGCCTGGACTAGATGCGATACACCTGGAAATTTATGACGGCGAAGAAACAGAAACCTTAGCCGTTGGTGGCTCTTCTGTTAATGGCACCTACCACATGTACATGAGCGCCGAGCAGGTCACGCTTGAGGAAGCCAAAGAAATGTTTGCCGCTCAGGCTGAGAAACTGCAAGATACTTTCGAGAACAACCCCAGCGCATCGCCAAGCCCTGAGGCGTCTGACGACGATACAGCCAGTGATAACCCCTCCGAATCGTCGTCGAAAGAGTAGTTTTTCAACGTTACGCCACTGTGCCGGTCCGTTTGGCTAACAGCGATAATTGCACTCTGTGAATTCGGAATATTCCTACTCAGAAACGGGTTGAGTTGAGTAGACTCAAGTTTAGTTCTGATAGCTAAGTGCTAACTCAAACACTTAGAGCAAGGAGTACGGATGAATACCCAATTCACCACGAAATCGCAGGAGGCGCTTTCTGCTGCGGCGATGAACGCCTCGACGGCGGGCAACCCACAAATTGAGCCCGCCCACATCCTTAAAGCGCTCATGGATCAGCGTGAATCTGTTGCGGTGGCTGTGTTGAAGGCGGCTAATGTCGATCCAGACGCTGTTTCCACGCAAGCGTCGAGCCAGATCGCCGCTTTGCCGAAGGCCTCCGGTGCTTCGGTAGCCGAGGCGCAGTTATCCCGAGCCGGTTTGACGGTTATTTCTGCTGCCCAAACCCAAGCACAAAATAACCAAGATCAGTTCGTATCAACTGAACACCTGCTACTCGGCTTGGCCGCTGACACTGGCAGCACCGGACAAAGCCTGCGTGATGCAGGAGCTAGCGTGGAAGCACTGACTGCAGCTATGACAGCAGTTCGTGGTGATTCCAAGGTAACTTCAGCGGATCCAGAAGGCACTTTCCAGTCACTGGAACAATATGGGACTGATCTGACGGAAGTTGCTGCCTCTGGCAAGTTAGACCCAGTCATCGGACGGGATGCTGAAGTACGCCGGGTTATCCAGGTTCTGTCGCGCCGAACCAAAAACAACCCGGTGCTCATTGGCGACCCCGGCGTTGGGAAGACTGCAGTGGTTGAAGGTCTTGCCCAGCGAATGGTTGCCGGTGATGTGCCTGAATCACTGCGTGGCAAACGCCTGATTTCCTTAGATCTTAGCGCCATGGTTGCCGGGGCAAAGTATCGTGGCGAATTTGAAGAGCGTCTCAAAGCTGTGCTGGAAGAGATTGAAGCCGCTGAGGGCGAGATCGTCACATTCATTGATGAACTGCATACTGTGGTTGGTGCTGGTGCAGCTGAAGGTTCCATGGACGCCGGCAATATGCTCAAACCTATGTTGGCCCGTGGACAGCTACGTTTGATCGGTGCGACGACTCTTGATGAGTATCGGGAGAACATCGAGAAAGACCCTGCCTTGGAACGTCGGTTCCAACAGGTATTTGTTGGTGAACCATCTGTAGACGATACGATTGCTATTCTTCGTGGCCTCAAAGAGCGCTACGAAGCCCACCATAAAGTGGCTATCTCAGACGCTGCACTTGTGGCTGCCGCCAACCTATCGGATCGGTATATCACGGGGCGTCGACTGCCGGATAAGGCCATCGATCTTATGGATGAATCTGCATCACGCCTACGCATGGAAATCGATTCTGCTCCAGAAGCTATTGACCAGTTGCGTCGGGCTGCAGATCGGCTCACTATGGAAGAACTCGCGCTGGAAGGTGAAACCGATGCCGAGTCGATAGAACGTTTGGCAGGGCTACGCGCCGAGCTAGCCGACACCCAGGAACAACTGGCCGGCCTGACTGCCAAATGGGAAGCCGAAAAGGCGTCATTGAACAGATCCGGTGACCTGCGTGTGAAATTGGATGACCTTCGGTCAACCGCCGAGAAAGCCCAACGTGACGGTGACCTAGCAGAAGCTTCACGGATTCTTTATGGAGAAATTCCTCAGGTCGAAAAAGACCTGGCCGCAGCCGAAGCAGCCGATGAATCGGCCACTTCAGACGAGACTCCGATGGTTTCCGAAGAAGTTTCAGCCCACGATATCGCCGAAGTCATTGAGGCCTGGACCGGCATTCCAGCCGGCCGCATGCTATCGAGCGAACAAGAAAAACTATTGCATATGGAAGACGAAATCGGTACTCGGTTGATCGGACAGCGTCGTGCCGTTGAAACGGTTTCTGATGCTGTGCGCCGTTCGCGTGCCGGTGTTGCTGATCCTGATCGCCCCATTGGCTCATTCCTGTTTTTGGGGCCAACGGGGGTTGGTAAGACGGAGTTGGCCAAATCATTGGCAGACTTTTTGTTTGATGATGATCGCGCAATGGTGCGCATCGACATGTCGGAATATTCGGAGAAACACTCAGTTGCCCGTCTGGTTGGTTCCCCTCCTGGCTACGTCGGTTATGAAGAAGGTGGCCAGCTCACAGAAGCTGTGCGACGCCGTCCATATTCTGTGATCTTGCTCGACGAAGTTGAAAAGGCTCACCCGGAGATTTTCGACATTTTGTTGCAAGTGCTTGATGACGGCCGTCTCACTGATGGTCAGGGCCGCACCGTGGACTTCCGCAACACCATACTGATTCTGACCTCCAATTTGGGTTCGGAGTTCCTAGTGGACTCCCAGCTCGATGAGGAAGAAAAGCATGCTCGCGTCGACGCTGCGGTACGTGCAGCATTCAAACCAGAGTTCTTGAACCGCTTGGATGACATGATTCACTTCGATCCACTATCGATAGGGGATCTTGTGCAAATCGTAGATCTGCAGATCGCACAGCTAGCAAAGCGGCTGTCGCAACGTCGCCTGCGGCTAGAGGTGACACCGGCTGCTGCCGAGTGGCTGGCGCGCGTCGGTTACGATCCGGCCTACGGTGCTCGTCCATTACGTCGACTTGTCCAGCGCGAAATCGGGGACAAACTGGCCAAGCAGATACTTGCCGGTCAAATCGTTGATGGTGACACGGTGGAAGTTGATGCAGATGGTGAAGGTATCACCCTGAAATCCAGTGGCCAGCAGGACGTGGCTGAGGAGCCTGCCCACGCGAGCCAGTAAAGGAACCTTTGCAAAGCTGAGAAAAACCAGCTGAGATCGTTTCCGCGCTATAAAAGGCCCGGCTACCTTATATCGGGTAGCCGGGCCTTTAGCGTAGGTGGACAAAGATTTTTTTTACGAAGCATCCTCGCTAGGCTCTTCTTCGTCAGTTGGCTCGTCAGCCGAATCCTGATCTGCGGCTTCTTCAGCGGTTTCAATTGGATCCTCGGATTGTTCTTCCTCGGACCGTTGGTCATCAACTTCAGGTTTTTCAACCAAGGATTCGGTGAAATTAGTCTCGTCATTGGTTGAGACAATGCAATCCACGCGGCGATCATCTTCGCTGTCCCAGGTGTATTGGGAAGGACGCGAGGTGCTAATTGAATAGGTCGCTTGCGTGTTTTCTAACAACGTGATGTCTGCACAGAAGCTTTCGGAATCTTCCAGCAGTTCATCCTCACCGGGGTAGGACATCTCTTGTGAATACACGCGGCGTCCTACCAGTTGAGCGTTGTGCGGTGTGGAACACTCCACGATATCGGCCGGGGTGTCGGCATCAGCATATTCTGCCAAGCAGTCGCCTGGCAGGAAGTTCTCAGGTGAGACATTTGTGGCAATAATGCCATCAAGGCCGGGAGACGGGTTACGGGTGGTGGATTCTTTAGGCTGTTCGGCGCCATTATGATTCGAACTACTGAAGCTATAGACAAAGAACATGACTATTGCTAGCACTACAACAAGTACGGAACCGAAGATAATCCAGGAATTACGCCGCGAACGTCGTTCTTGTTGTTGCCGCAGCTGGCGTCGTGTCGGCGTCGGTTGGTCTTCAGCTGACAGCGGAGCCCCGGGGTCCGAGTTCTGCTGGTTATCGGCTGGGGTCATGCCGGTCCATCATCCTTTCTGACAGCAGGGTTCGTCAGCCCCGTCAGTATGCTCGCCGATACGGCAATGGCGGGCTGCCGCCAGTCCATAGCTGATCTTAGAGCGAAAATGTTCGTTATACCAGACATATTTTAGCTGGCAGGGGGCGAAGTCTACTCAAACATGTTAACCTGGTAAGTACGAACCATTACACAAAAGAGACCTCAGCGACTACATGAGCCTTATGTCGTCGCTCTTGGGGACACAGAGACCGCGAAGGGGGTCACGCTCATGGGGCGCGGCCGTCAAAAGGCAAAGGCAACCCGTCAGGCACGGGACATGAAGTACTTCTCGCCAGCTACCGACCTGGCAGCACTGGAGCGAGAGCTATCCGGAAAGAAACCCGATAGGGACGAGGTCGACGAGTACGCCGAATACGCGGAAAAATATGATATCTATGACGATGGGGACGACGAGGACTCATCGTATTCGTAGAACCGCTTCTCGCAGGGTTTCTCTAACGCTTGAAAGATCGGCATGGTGAGATGACAAGCGCATCTGACCAGCCGGTCTCTTTCGAGCCCTCAACACTGTCGGAGGATCATCCGGCATACGCCACACACCAGGCGGCGATTCGTTCTGTGCAGCGCGTCATCAATGACATGGCGCCGTACCAGAATGTAGAAGTCGCATCTACCGGCATTGGCCAGCTACTACAGCTGCAACCACTCATTTTAACCGGTGCCGGGATGTCAACTGACTCTGGCATACCCGATTATCGTGGCCCCGAAGGGTCATTACGGCATTCTCGGCCGATGACTTACCAAGAGTTTTTGCATGACGATTCTGCAAGACGCCGATACTGGGCGCGCTCATTTGTCGGCTGGCAGCACATATCCGATGCCGCCCCGCACGCCGGACATGAAATACTTGCGCGCTGGAATGCCCGGGGGATAATTAGCGGTATCGTCACACAGAATGTTGATGGGCTTCACCAGCGTAGCCAACGTGCTGCGGACGCCGCCGCTGGACAAGATGCCGTTTCGGGCCCGATTATTCCGCTGCACGGTTCGATGGATGAAGTGGAATGTTTAGTATGCGGGGTTAGAGAAAGCCGTGAAGAGTTTGGCCATCGGCTTCAAGAAGCTAACCGCGATGTTGCCGAGCATTGGCACCTGGATGATATCGAAATAAATCCAGACGGCGATGCTCGTATCCCGACGCAATGGGTACAACAATTCACCATGGTTCGTTGCCTCAATTGCGGTTCAGATAAGCTTAAACCAACTGTCGTGTATTTTGGCGAAATCGTTCCACAGCAGCGCAAGCGGGCCATCAGCAAGTTACTGGAAGCTTCCGGTGGGCTTATAGTCGTCGGTTCCTCTTTGGCAGTCATGAGTAGTTACCGTATCCTTCTGGAAGCAGATCGAGCGCATAAGCCTATCGGTATTATCAATCTAGGCCCCACTCGTGGTGAACAACGGGCAACATTTCGTTGGCGCAGTGGAGTGCGGCAAGCCTTGGAGTGGTTGGACCAGCAGCACACCTGACACAGCAGTTGTGTTTCTATGTGCCATGCTACTGTTGCTCACACGATCTCATAGGGGAGCCCCCTTGCAATAATGCTCTGCTGACCAGGTCGCCAACTTTAACGTTTACCGATGCGCGTTTTAGGTGGGCTAAAACAATAAACACTCTGAGGGCCGCTTGGATAATTCCGTAATTACCAAATACGTGGCTTCTGAGTTGCACCACCTTCGACGGTGCAGCAGTCGGACCAAGGCATGCTCCCACCAGACTAGCTAGAAGGCTGCATCCAGCGGTCCAGACGGTAGAGCGCACTAGGTGGCTGTCTGACCCAGATACGACCAGAACCAGCGAACACCCACATATCAAGCCGAAGCCAAAGTACATCAGTGGCAGCGAACACCGCGCACTTATTCTATCCACGCCACCTCACTGTAGGCCGAAGCTGTTCTATCGTACCGTGCAGTAGCTTACAAATTTTTCACGGTTTTGAGGTCAAGCTTATTCGTCGACTCCAGCTGTGAATTTTTTGACTATTGGCGAA
>DXHA01000080.1 GCA_019113675.1 Candidatus Yaniella excrementigallinarum | reverse complement strand
CCGGAAGCTAAGACTCACAGCGCCGATGGTACTGCAACCGGGAGGTTGTGGGAGAGTAGGACACTGCCGGACTTTGTTTAGTAGGGTGGGAGCCCCTCTTTGGTTGGTTACCGGTCCCCCGGTTTGTGGGGGTGGTGGCCTTCGAGGGGTTCCTACCCCTTTTTTTGTTTAACCAACCACCCCACATAGGGTATAACGCGGTATCACGTGGCCGTGCGGTATTATCTGCGCACCTGATGCGCCTGTGCCGTGATCATTTTCGCAAAACTGTCAGTGTAAAAACGCTGTTCTGGTCCGCTGTGACAGAATGTTTTTCTGGTGGTATGGGGAAAAGGTTGCCCGCTGAAATTTGCCATTGACGGTTGTCACCATGGATAGTGACTTGGCCTTCTAATACGTGTATAAAGGCTTCAGCTGGACTGTCGTGCTCCGTCATTTCTGCGTCGGCAACTATAGCCACCATGGTTTGGCGTAAGCCGTCGCCTCTATATAGCGTGCTGCCTGCACGCTTGGCTGGTGCATCATGGGCTTCCTGTTTCAAGCGCTGCTGTTCGGCGCTGAAATCAACGATTTTCAACTCTTCGGGTGGATGAGACATGCCAACCTTTCCACGAATACCTACGATGTCATGTCTGGCATCAGATGGCTGTTGGCTGGCCACTCTACCTGAGTGCGAACGTTCTGGGGAGGAGCTCGTGACTGGTATGGCTAGCGAGAGTTGGTTAGCAGCGGGCTTTAGCCTCAATTTTCGTCGATTGTTTGTTGACCCCATCGTTCATCTGGGCCGGTCCTTGCAGGTTTATACTTCGTACGCGATTGCGCAGACGTAGTTTTGCTGAGATCTAAGGGAGACCATAAGAATTTTACGAGCATATCCCCTGGTAATAATCTGCCGACTATATCGTGTGTGCCTGGTTATGTTTAGACTGTGGAACTATGACAGATAATTCAGTATTCGCAAGTCCAATTGTAGGCCGTCAACTGTTTGGGCCTGGTCCGTGTAATCCGTACCCGGAGGCTCATTTGGCTCTGAGCCTTCCGTTGTTAGGGCATCTGGATCCTGCGTTTATCGCTGCTATGGACTCCACTAGCGATATGTTACGCACCGTATGGGGAACTCAGAATCAGCGTACACTTCCCTTGTCTGCTACAGGATCAGCAGGAATGGAAGCTGCATTCGCTAATACCGTTCACCCAGGTGATGTAGTTGTGGTCGCAGTCAATGGCCTGTTCGGAGAACGAATGGCAGAGGTGGCCTCCCGACATGGTGCGGAGGTCGTCGTCGTAGAACATGAGTATGGTACCCCCGTGGATGTCGAGAGAGTCGTGACGGCTCATCCTAATCCGAATATCATCGCTGCTGTGCACGCGGAAACATCTACCGGAGTCGTTTCAGACATTAAGGCACTGGGCGAAAATAAGGGTGACGCCCTATTGTTGGCAGACTGTGTGACATCCATCGGCGGTATGGAGATTAACCTTGATGATTGGGGCGTAGATATAGCATATGCCGGTTCTCAGAAATGTCTTGGAGTTGCTCCGGGGCTAGCACCATTTACCATTTCGGATCGTGCATTTGAACGCCGTGTAGAAACCCCTTCCAGCTGGTACCTAGATCTCGGCTTGTTAGGTGGTTACGCTTCGGGAAAGCCTGGGGGCAAACGAACATACCACCACACCGCGCCCACCGGCATGGTTGTGTCGCTGCAAGCCGGTCTGCAACGCATCCTGGCTGAGGGCCTTGATCAGGTATATGCTCGCCACAAAGCAACAGGTACGGCCGTCCAACAAGGACTGGAAGAGATGGGCCTGAAACTGTTTGCTCAAGAAGGTTCGCGATTACCTCAGTTGACAACAGTTGAGGTTCCTGAGGGAGTAGATTCGGGTGCAGTTCGAAATTACTTATTGGAAAAATATAATCTCGAAATCGGCCCCGGTACTGGTGAATTCGCCTCGAAAATCTGGCGAATCGGAATGATGGGCCACAACGCTACTGAAGCGAATGCCAATCTGGTGCTTGAGGCGTTGAAGGATGCTATCGATAACGCATAAGTGTCTAATAGCTCAATACTAAAGGGTTAGGCCCCGGGGTGGGCCTAACCCTTTAGTATTGGAACCTAAAAATCAATATCGTCTGAGTGGTCAACGGTTCGTTCAGACGATATCCCGCTATGTTGAGCAACGTCTACGACTGCTTGAGCAACCGCACCTGAGACGCTGGTATTGAATACTGACGGAATGACATAGCTTGGATTGAGCTCATCATCGGCAATTGTTCCAGCGATAGCGTCAGCGGCTGCAACGAGCATAGCTTCGCTAATATCTGAAGCACCAGCATCTAGAAGGCCCCTAAAGAAGCCGGGAAAAGCCAGGACGTTGTTAATCTGATTAGGAAAATCGGATCTGCCGGTGGCGACAACAGCTGCATGGTGAGAAGCCTCAGTAGGTAGAATTTCTGGATCGGGATTTGCCATGGCAAATACAATCGCGTCGTCGTTCATCGTGGCAATATCGGCTCCGTCCAAAAGGTCTGGTGCTGATACGCCAATAAACACATCCGCATTTACCAACGCCTCCTTGAGAGTGCCAGAAAACCCTTCACTGTTGGTATTGTCAGCTAACCACTGACGGTGTTCATCACGCTGAGTAGTATTTGGTTCCAACACTCCGTCACGTCCGGCAGCCATTATGCGTTGTGCCCCGGAAGCTTTTAACAATCGGATGATGGCATGCCCCGCAGCGCCCACCCCAGATACAACAATGCGAACATCCTGCAACGATTTTCCTACGACCTTCAACGCATTATTTAATGCAGCCTGTGTGACGATGGCTGTACCGTGCTGGTCGTCGTGAAAAACCGGGATGTCGAGTTCATCTCGTAGGCGGGCTTCAATTTCAAAACACCGTGGTGCCGATATATCTTCAAGGTTGATACCGCCATATGCCGGAGCAATGGCTTTGATAACCCGGATGAGCTCTTCTGCATCAGTGGTATCTAATGCCACAGGCCAAGCATCCACACCGGCAAACTGTTTAAATAAAACGGACTTACCTTCCATTACCGGCATAGACGCTTCAGGACCAATATCTCCCAGGCCTAAGACAGCGGTACCGTCTGTGACTACGGCAATGGTGTTGCGTTTAATGGTCAACTCTCGGGCCCGGTTCACATCTTTGGCAATAGCGGTGCACACGCGTGCAACTCCTGGTGTGTATGCACGTGACAAATCATCCCGGTTGCGCACATTGACTTTAGACGTAGTTTGTAATTTGCCGCCCTGGTGCATGTGAAATGTCCGGTCCGACAGGTTAAGGACTTCAAAACCGCTAACGCCATTAATCGCATCCTTTACCTTTCGGCTATGTTCTTTCCCTCGGGTGTTACAAGTCAGATTTATGATGTTGCTTTCGTGACTAGCATCCACAATGTCCAGTGCCGTAATGGCTGCACCAGCTTCCGCGACGACAGCGGTCAAATCACTGGTAGCGGTGAAAGTTGCTGGGGCCTGAACTTTAACAATGATCGAATAACCGGGGCTTGGTGTTGCCATGTTTGTTTGAACTCCTTGGCAAAATAAGAGAAACAGCCATACGAATTGGCTTGGGTTTCGCGATGATTGAATGAGCGGCTCATGTGCACTACCTGGCGATCATTGGGTAAATGACGACAGCACATGCAGCAGCACTGGCCTGGTAAGGCTCAAAGGCCACATGATTTTGGAGACGCCAGATTACCATGCTCTTGGCGAACTGCTGTCATAATGGCAGCATATTGCGTGGATTTGAGAAGACTTTCTAAAAGCCCTGGCGTTTTTGCCGTGAAATGGGTTACAGTAGATCCTTATTGATGCTCCGATGATGCAGCATAAGAATCTGCCATCTGCAGGTTCGTTCCTTCTCCCGCTGCCACCCTTGGCGGGTTCTCATAGAACGCCTATATTTCATCTGCACGTATTGTGCCCTTGAAGCCTTTGAGGAGAACATCATGACTTCTGTACCAGAAAATTTTACAAATCCTACCAATATAACTAACAACATCCCGCACGCTCTCGACAACTTCCCCGTTGGTGGAGCAGATCCGGATTTTGTAGTAGTCGAAGCCATTAAACCAGCCATTTGTGCTGTTCCTGTTCTCGGACGTATGCTCCGTCGTTGCCAGTAGATACGATATTAATGTAGCTCAAGAGCTAAATAGGTCACTAAGCGGGCGGTAAATGCTTGGGACATAGTAGAATAAAGGGCAGTGTATTTAACGGCCTGTTTGCTGTGCATCAGGCAAACCATTGACCCAAGGACACATTAGATTTGACCGATACTAACGGAAACCACTCGAAGAACCGCGACGACTCATCTCATCGTGATCGAGTTGATGCCCGCGCGCGTGCAGCTCGTAACCATGACCGAAGTGGTTCCAACTCCCGGCGGGGTCAAGACCGGCACGGGTACAGGAAAGGTCACCAGGGACGCGACAAGCGTGGTCGTAGTGGTTCCGCCGAAGGCCGTGATGATCGACAACAACGTACCCGTGGGTTTGATCATGCTCAGGGTCCTAAGCACAATCCTGCTGATCTGCGTTCCTCTAATCGCCCTAATCGCGGGAGATCGCCGAATATTGACGACGATGTTACCGGTCGCGAATTAGACAAGAGTGTGCAGCGCGAGCTTGGGTCGCTTGACGAACAAAATCGTGTCTGGGTCCAAAAACATCTTGTGATGGCGAGCCGCCTGATCGACGAGGACCCGGAATTAGCTTTTGAACATGCCTTGGCTGCCTCCCGACGCGGTGGGCGACTAGGTGTGGTGCGCGAAGCTGCTGGAATGACCGCGTATGCAGCCGGTAAGTTTTCAGAAGCTTTGCGTGAATTTCGTACATACCGTCGCATATCAGGCGATAATGCACACTTGCCTGAAATGGTAGACGCGGAACGTGCACTTGGACGGTCCGATAAGGCTTTAGACCTTGCGTCCGAAGCGCAACTGGACCAGCTACCGGTGATCTCACGTGTTGAGCTGGCAATGGTAGTGGCTGGCATTCATCTCGACAACGGCGATGCAGAAGCGGCCTTGAAAGTTTTGAAAATTCCCCAGCTGAATCCACGCCGCGGGTTCTCCTATTCACCACGGCTATTCCGTGCCTACGCCCAAGCCCTCGACGCCGCAGGTAAGAGTACTGAAGCGCGCAAATGGATAAACTTAGCAGCTCGTGCTGAACAAGCTCTAGGAATGGCTGTAGAGCCAGATCCAGAAATTATTGATCTGGGTGACGATACTGATCAAGAGCGTCCGGCGCGTGCCCGCGATGTGGTCCCACCGGAAGATCCTGACCAACAGACCGTGGCACAAGGTGGCGACGAATAGGACGTGACTACATTTTTTGCCGATTATGATGGCGTTTTGTGCGATCTCGACGGGGTCGTATATGCCGGTTCCCAGCCCATCGATGCCGCTATCTCGACGCTCAACACGCTCATGGCTCAAGGCGTGCCGGTCGCGTTTATTACTAATAACGCATCGAAATCTGCCAACGAAGTCGCGCAACGGCTGGGTTCGATGGGTCTGAAGGCCAATCCTGAACACGTCATGACTTCGGCTCAGGCAGTCGTTGAGTTGCTGAGCGTTAAATACGACCGTAATGCCGGTCCGGTGCTCGTGACAGGATCTAGCCAACTTATTAAACAAGTACAAGCTGCTGGGTTTACCGTAACTGAAACTGCGGCAGATCGCCCCCAAGTTGTTGTGCAAGGCTATAACCCGAAATTGCAGTGGGATGACCTGGCACAGGCCAGCTTTGCCATACAAAATGGTGCAGGATGGCTCGCATCAAACCTCGACCTGACCATACCACTCGCCGGTGGCATCGCACCGGGTAACGGATCCATGGTTCAGGCGGTCGGCCAGGCGACCGGAACACAACCGGAAGTTGCGGCTGGAAAACCTGCTCCAGTGATGTTCCAGAAAATGGCCAACTTTTTTGCGATGCATCGTCCGCTGGTAGTGGGGGATCGTTTAGACACAGATATCCTAGGTGCCAGCAACGCAGGGTATGATGCTGCGCTGGTAGAAACCGGAATTCACAGCAGAAACGATGT
The DNA here is from genome assembly GCA_019113675.1 of Candidatus Yaniella excrementigallinarum. GTDB lineage: Bacteria > Actinomycetota > Actinomycetes > Actinomycetales > Micrococcaceae > Yaniella > Yaniella excrementigallinarum. The sequence goes on along the minus strand of DXHA01000080.1, from coordinate 64,104 downwards.
TTCGAAATTTCACGAGCTGGTAACCCCTGAGTGGGTGCTACCTAATCTGGGAATATTGTTAGACGAACCATTGGACGCCTATCGGGGTCGAGATGAGCCATTTTGATCATCGAGCTGAACAAATCCTAGCTCGGCTCGATGATGTCGATAGATTGCGTCCGGATGATGAGCTATCGGCATACGAGGGCGTGCTTGAAGATCTCACTGAATTGCTCAATGCCCCTGACGAATACGGCCCGGGGGAGTGAGGGATGAAACGCTTGGATCAGATACTGGTGGCTCGTGGCCTGGTGGCTTCACGTACGGTTGCTGCCCGCCACATTCAAGCCGGTGAAGTACTGGTCAACTACAGGCCTGTTACCAAACCGGCCGCTAAAATCGCGACAGATGATCTCGTACAGCTCAAAATTTCTGGTCCTCAATACGCTTCACGTGCCGGGCATAAACTGGCCGGAGCTCTGAAATGTTTTGACGCCATTGAGGTAGCCGGTAGGCGGTGCTTGGATGCAGGAGCATCAACCGGAGGATTCACTGACGTATTACTTCAACGGGGCGCTAAATACGTGGTTGCAGTGGACGTAGGCCACGATCAGATCGTCCCGAGCCTTCGAACTGATCCGCGAGTTGAGGTCCATGAGGGGCTCAATATCCGTCACCTTCGTCTGTCAGATATCGGTGATCCGGTAGAGATTGTTGTCTCGGACTTATCATTTATTTCTCTGAAGCTTGTGCTTGCTCCTTTAGTTCGAGTTTGCACGGATAATTCGCAACTAATATTAATGATCAAACCGCAATTTGAAGTTGGCCGTGAACGGCTATCTAAGACCGGGGTAGTCACCGACCCTCAACAACGTCAAGAGGCGGTCAGAAACGTTATCCAAACAGCCGTGGATGAGGGGCTGGTGCCCAGAGGCGTGGCGGCTAGTCCGTTACCGGGCCAGGACGGTAATAAAGAATTCTTTTTCTGGGCTACTCATAATATGGCAGAGACCCACTTAGACAGCTTTGATATTGACCAATGGTTGGTAACTCAGCATGTGCATTGGTCTGATTAGTTGACGTTTTAGTTGTGCACAGCGCTCCCGATATAGTAACAAAATCTGAGAAACCAACTAGATTGGTGTATTGGACAAACGTATAAGTGAAGGAGATCGATGACCCGGCGAATATTGATATTGGCTCATACTGGACGCCAAGAAGCGATGCAATCTGCGCTGCGGGCCATTGATTTACTGCGAGCGGCAGGACTAACCCCTGTTATGCTTGCCCACGATACAGCCCTACTTCATGAAGCTATCCACAACGGTGTACTTTCAGCAAATGGTTTGACAGTCGAAAGTATTGATACTCAGTCGTCATTACACGATGTGGAACTTGGCATGGTTCTTGGCGGCGACGGTTCTGTGCTTCGAGCCGCCGAGATGGTTCGAGAATCTGATCTACCACTAATGGCTGTTAACCTTGGGCATGTGGGCTTCCTGGCTGAAGCTGAACAAGCGGATTTGGAACGTGCTGTAGCTTCTATTGTTCATAAGGACTACAAAGTTGAAGAACGGATGGCTATCGATGTCAAAGTTCTCGTTGGTAAACATTTAGTCGCTCATACTTGGGCACTAAACGAAGCATCGGTTGAAAAATCAAACCGCGAACGCATGCTTGAAGTTGTTATCGGAGTAGATGAACGTCCGATTTCATCATTTGGTTGCGATGGTGTCGTCATGGCTACACCCACCGGCTCGACGGCCTACGCTTTTTCAGGTGGCGGACCCATCGTCTGGCCTGAAGTCCAAGCTATGCTTATGGTACCGCTATCGGCTCATGCACTGTTTTCTAGGCCAATGGTGGTATCGCCTGAATCAGTAATCTCGGTTGATGTTTTGCAACGTACCAATGAATCTGGAGTGCTATGGTGCGATGGGCGCCGCACAGTTGATTTGCCTGCCGGCGCACGTATTGAAGTAACCCGTTCGGCTAGTCCTGTGAAACTTGCCCGGTTGGCCATGACCCCATTCTCTGAACGCTTGGTTCGCAAATTCGATTTGCCTACAGACGGTTGGCGAGGCACGATCACAGACCAAGATCGGGCAGCCATGCAACGGCGCAGACAGGCTCAACGAGATGAAGAGCACTGGCATCAAACTTTAGCCGACTCTCACGGTGTACGTATCGTAGAACCACATCATGCGGCTCCAAGGCCTGAAATAGTCCCACCAGTAACGACACCGGTACCGGTGGTGACTAAGGAAGATGAAGAGGATATCATCCGCTTACCGAATAAGGCCAGTGAACACGACTATGAGGAACCGAGGCACGACTAAATGCTGGAACACCTGTCGATCAATTCTTTGGGCGTCATAGAGGAAACTACCGTTGAGTTTGATCCAGGTTTCACCGTGGTGACAGGTGAAACCGGTGCAGGCAAGACTATGGTGGTATCCGCTCTAAATTTATTGCTAGGTGCCAGAGCTGATGCCGGGGCGATCCGGGCAGGCGATGCTAAAGCCACCGTGGAAGCCGGTTTTATACTTGACCCAGGGCATGGGTCCATTACTGCGGCCCAGGAGGCTGGTGCGGTCCTAGACGAAGAGGCTGATGATCGACATCTTGTGGTTACACGCTCGATTACCGCATCGGGTAGTGGTGCACGGTCCCGGGCGACAGCAGGGGGCCGTGGGGTACCGGTAGCATTATTAGCTGAGATTGGCGAACACGCAGTGGCTATACATGGCCAGTCCGATCAGCTGCGTCTAAAATCTACTACCGCTCAGCGGCGTGCTTTAGACGCTTTCGGCGGCAAACCATTAGCCGACGCGTTAGGGGACTATCAAGAAACCTATTTCACCTTGCAGGATGTGTCCAAGGAACTGCAGTCCTTGGTAACCCAAGCCCAAGAACGCGCGCTCGAAGCCGAAAACCTCCAACGAAGCCTAGAAGAAATCGATAATGCCAACATCGAAGATTGTGAAGATGAAGAGCTGCAAGAACAGATCAAACGATTAGAATCTGCTGAAGATTTCCGCAGTGCAGCACAGCTATCCACGGCAGCGTTATCAGGCGACGACAATGATCTTAATGCACCAAGTGCCGAATCTCTGGTCGAAATTGCTCGCCAAGCGATCAGTGAGGCTCCGGGTGACCTAGCGGAACTAACCGAAATTCGTCAGCGTCTAGGTTCAGTGGCGATTGAACTTGGCGACATTACCGCAGAGATCTCCCAATTCGCAGCAAGCCTAACTGAAGAGGGGCCGTATGCACTCAACCAGGCTCAATCAAGGCTGGCTGAGTTAAACCGATTAAAGAAGCTCTATGGCCCCGAGCTCACCGATGTTGTGGCTTGGGCTGAACAACAGCGACCACGTTTGGATGAGTTGGCCGGAGATACGGATCGTATTGAATATCTCACTGAACAAAAACAAAATTTAGCTACTACACTCAGCGAACAAGCGGCCAGGTTACATAAGTTACGCCAACAGGCCGGGGCGAAATTGGGCGAACAAGTTACCAAAGAACTTCATGGGCTGCTGATGCCCACGGCCCAATTCTCTGTAGCTGTCGAGCCGGCAGAAGCTCCTGGTCCTAATGGTTGTGACGACATTGCATTACTGTTGCAACCCCATCCCGGGTCTGAGCCCAGACCCCTTGGAAAGGGGGCATCAGGCGGTGAACTTTCTCGCATCATGTTGGCACTAGAAGTTGTTCTGGCCGATACTGATCCGGTCCCTACATTTATTTTCGATGAAATCGACGCCGGTGTCGGCGGCGAAGCAGCCGTTCAAATCGGAAAACGACTAGCTAGGTTGGCCACACGGGTTCAAGTAATCGTAGTGACCCATCTGCCCCAAGTCGCCGCATATGCAAATAAGCATGTACGGGTCAACAAGGCCCCAGACATCGAAGCCGGCTTCACCACCTCAGATGTAACCGAACTGACCGGGGAATGCCGGATCTCAGAGCTAGCACGTATGCTGGCGGGGCATGCGGACTCAAGCTCGGCACGTGAACACGCCCGCGAACTGCTGGAGACTTCTCAGCCATGACGTCCAAGCCCATCAAAGACACTGATCGAACCGTCACCATCGAACAACACCAGACCGTATTTCGCGGTGCCATCTGGGATATTCAACGTGATACCTTCACTATTGCAGACACCGACGATCCCATGACGCGGGAATACATTCAACACCCGGGAGCGGTGGCTATCGTGGCAGTTGACCAACAACAAAGGGTAGTTTTGATTAACCAGTATCGGCACCCAGTTGGTCAGGATTGCTGGGAAATTCCCGCTGGCCTATGTGACGTATCAGGTGAATCTCAATTGGGCACAGCACAACGGGAGTTAGCGGAAGAAACCGACTTGGTCGCCGAGGATTGGTCCATACTCATCGACCATTATCCTTCCAGTGGCTCATCAACCGAGGCCATCCGAATCTTTTTAGCCCAAGATCTCCGCCCGGTCCCACAGACAAGGCGACATCAACGCGCTGATGAGGAAGCTCACCTAACTATTCATCGAATCCCTCTTGATGAGGTACTCGAAGCGATCCTTGACGGAAGGGTCCGGAACAGTAATGCAGTCGCTGGTGTGATGGCAACTCATCTGGTGTTGAACTCAGGACACCAGCAACGTTCTACTGAATTATCCTAGGACCCCGATGTCTGCCCCTGAGATCCATATTCCTGAAGAACTTCAAATCCCAGTCACCGCCTACCTGAATCATTTGGTGATCGAACGTGGCCTAGCCGATAACACAATGGCAGCCTACCGACGTGACCTCAACCGGTATCTGACATACCTCGCCCAGGAACATGTAGACGACCCGAAAGACATTACTACGCATCACGTCACTGGATTCCTTCAAGCCCTCAGTTCCGGCAGTCACCATATGGGACAACTGGCTGAAAGTTCAGTCAACCGGATCCTCATTGCAGCTCGAGGTTGGCACCGGTTTATGTATCTAGAAAACCTCACCGAAACTAACCCCGCCGCCGATATTAAACCCCCTAAAACGGGTCAGTACTTGCCAGATGGGCTCACTATCAACCAAGTAGCTCAACTATTGGGCACCCCGCCAGCTGATACCGCGTCGGGGCTTCGAGACCGTGCACTGATGGAACTGTTATACGCTACCGGCGCTCGCATCACAGAGGCCGTTGGGCTTGATGTGGATGACATCATCGGTTTGGAAGACGATTCGGATAGTTTTGTTGTGCGATTATTTGGCAAAGGATCAAAAGAACGTATCGTGCCATTGGGCTCCTGCGCCGTTGACGCATTGAACGCCTACCTCGTGCGGGGACGGCCTCAATTAGCCAGGGGTGGTAAAGGTTCACCCGGCTTATTTTTGAACCGCTTTGGAGGTCGAATTTCTCGTCAAACAGGGTGGAATGTTATTAAACAGGCAGCAGAAACGGCCAAGATCACCGAAGATATTTCTCCACATACGCTGCGACATTCTTTTGCTACACATCTATTACAAGGCGGGGCAGATGTCAGGGTCGTTCAAGAACTGCTGGGACACGCATCAGTGACCACAACGCAAATTTACACCCACGTCACAGCTGATACACTTCGAGAAGTATTCGCCTCTGCGCATCCCCGTGCGGGTGGTTAAGCCAGACCTTCAGGTTTGACTTTAAACTTTAAGGCTCGCCGAGAAAAAACCCAATTTGTCCGGTTCGTTTGCTATCGACCAATACACTAGAAATACAATCGGATAAACATTGATTTTCTACACACTAAGAGGATTGCACCCCCAAGTTACGTAGCGGTCAGGAGTTTCAACTATCGTGAATGACGCCAGCCAACAACCACGTCCTGTGATGATGATTACCGGGGATCCGGTTATTGGACCCACTGGGCGGCCAAAACACGAGTTCCCCGTGCCACCGGCATTAGACTCCCATGGTCCCGCACGTATCATTGCACTCGTGAACCAGAAGGGTGGCGTAGGCAAAACCACCTCATCGGTCAATCTGGGAGCAGCATTGGCAGACTATGGGCGCAAAGTCCTTATGGTCGACTTCGATCCGCAAGGTGCGTTATCTGCAGGGTTCGGAACCAACCCGCACGAAATGGACCTGACCGTTTATAACGTGCTAATGGAACGCGACGTACACGTTACCGACGCTATCTTGAAAACTGACGACGAAAATGTTGACTTATTACCAGCCAATATTGACTTGTCTGCTGCTGAGGTTCAGCTCGTCAACGAAGTGGCTCGCGAACAAGTCTTAGCTCGAGCTTTACGGCCTGTTATAGAAGATTACGACGTCATTATTATCGACTGCCAGCCATCATTGGGGTTACTGACAGTCAATGCCTTAGCGGCCGCTCATGGAGTAATCATCCCTTTGACCGCCGAATTCTTTGCGCTCCGCGCCGTTGCCCTACTTGTTGAAACTATCGAGAAGGTCCAAGACCGCATCAACCCGGACCTTGTCATCGACGGCGTGTTAGCAACCATGGTCGATGCCCGGACACTGCATTCTAAAGAAGTCATCGGTCGACTCGTTGAGGCCTTTGGGGACAAAGTGTTCGAAACGGTCATCAACCGATCAATTAAATTCGCTGATGCTACGGTTGCGGCAGAACCGATCACGGCATTCGCTCCGCGACACGCTGGTGCTAAAAACTATCGTCAACTTGCTCGGGAACTTATAAGCCGTGGCGGGGCACCGTGAGCCAAACAGCCACGCCGCAACTCAGCGAGGAGTATCCGGGTGAACATGCAGGTTTTGAACTTGCTTTGACCAATTTTTCGGGGCCATTTGACCTCTTGCTTTCGCTGATTGCTCGACGTCGAATGGACGTCACTGAAATCGCTCTTGCAGAAGTTACCGACGAGTTCTTGGCATATGTTGCCACGTTAGACACAACCGAACAGGTATTAGAACACTCCACATCGTTTATGGTTGTTGCCGCTACGCTGTTAGAACTCAAGACCGCGCGCTTACTGCCTGCCGGCATCAGCGATGCTTCCGAAGAAATGGCACTGCTTGAAGAACGGGACTTATTGTTTGCACGTTTATTGCAATACCGTGCATTTAAACAAGCAGCTGATATGCTTAGGCAACGCATTGAAAACCAAGAGTCGATGTTCGCACGACAAGCAGGCCCGGAACCTCAACATGCCAACTTACTACCCGAGCTGATCTTTGACCTAAGCGCAAAAGACTTCGCCGAACTGGCTCAAGAGGTGTTTGAAAAATACGCCAGCCAGCCTGACGAAGTTGCTACAGAACATCTGCATGCTCCAGTTGTATCAGTCAATGAGCAAGTGGCGATCATGACCCGTAGGGTCCAAGAAGCTGGCCAGCTGACGTTTAACCAACTGGTCGCGGATGCAAGGACGACTATGGTTGTTGTTGTACGGTTTCTGGGGCTATTGACAATGTACCGGGATCAGCTTATTGACTGGCGCCAAGAAGCCCCACTCAGTGAAATCACCGTGTATTGGTTAAACCCCGCATGACTAGTCGCTACCAGTCGGAATTGTTTGCCCAGCTTGAAGCAATTTTAATGGTTTCCGACGAACCCGTTACCATCGAACAGTTGCGTAGCTCTCTTGACCGTCCAACTGAAGAACTGGAAGTCACTCTACTTGCTATCCAGCGCGACTACGATGGTGAAACCTCCGGGGCATGTCGTGGTTTTCAACTTCGTCACGTGGCCGGCGGATGGCGATTATATACTCGAGCTGAGCACGCAGAAGTTATCGAATCCTTCATGCTGCAAGGTGCAACGCAAAGGCTGAGCCAGGCAGGTTTGGAAGCCCTGGCAGTAATCGCTTACCTGCAGCCCGCTACACGATCAAAAGTTGCCCAAATCCGGGGTGTGAACTCAGATTCCGTTGTTAAAACTCTTTTGACCAGGGGCCTCATTGCCGAAGCAGGGGTGGAAGAACTTACTGGAGCGGTACGCTATACGACAACGGATGATTTTTTAGAATTGCTTGGGCTAAACTCTATCGAGGAATTACCAAAGATATCCCCGCTGTTGCCCGGGGTAGCTGAAGCCAGTCAACTGGCAGAAAGTCAGGAATAGCCATGACATCCCGCAAGCCGAGAGGCTCCGGACGCCGTAATCGCACTCCAAAATCGGGTCGCCGAGGTGGACCTTTTTCTGGTGCCGATTATGATCGCAATTATGGTCCGGTTGATCGTAGTCAGTACCGCAAAAAAGGTAAAGGACAAGGCAAAAAGTCTCGGCAACATGTGCCTGAAGGTGAACGCTTGCAAAAGGTTATTGCCGCAGCCGGTATCGCTTCGCGGCGCGTTGCCGAAGACCTGATTACCGAAGGACGAGTTGAGGTTAATGACGACGTTGTCACCGCGTTAGGTACGCGCGTTGATCCATTACAGGATGTAATTTTTGTTGATGGCATTCGGGTAAATACCAGACCAGAAAGTGTCTACTATGCTTTCAACAAGCCTCGCGGCGTTATTTCCACGATGTCGGACCCTAAAGGTCGGCCTTGTATTGCCGATTTCGTTGACACCACTGACACTCGGCTTTTTCACATTGGCCGGTTAGATAATGAAACTGAAGGTCTCCTTCTGCTGACCAATGACGGTGAATTGGCAAATCGATTGTCACACCCTAGCTACGAGGTACCTAAAACGTATCTAGTGCAAGTTAAAGGGCCAATGCGTCGCGGCGTGGGTGAAGAATTGCGTGCCGGTATTGAACTTGAAGAGGACGGGCTCGTATCTGTCGATTCATTCCGTGTCGTAGACTCCACGCCTGGATACTTGCTTTGTGAAGTGGTTATCCATACTGGCCAAAATCGTGTCGTCCGCCGTCTGATGAAGGCTGTTGGATACCCAGTACAACGGCTTGTTCGGGTGGCCCATGGCCCCATTGTCTTAGGCGATCAGCGCCAGGGCTCTATTCGTCAGTTAAACTCTCAAGAGGTCGGTCACTTGATGGCGACGGTGGGATTATGACCACGCCACGTTTCTCCCGAACTGAGATCGTCGACACCGCATCATTAGCTGCAGCAACCGAATCGATTTCCAAGCATCACACAATTCGCCAACCTGCCTTAATTATTGGTACTGGGCTATTGGGTGCCTCTATAGGTTTAGGACTGCGCGCAGCAGGCATCGATGTGTTGCTGAGCGATCCTTCGCCGTCTGCACAAGGAGTAGCAGAAGATATCGGCGCAGGACGTGTCCTAAGCGATGCAGATGAACCGGGAACGGTTATAGTCGCTGCACCACCGGATGTAACGGGTGAAGAAGTTATTACCGCGTTACAGCGTTGGCCCAATGCAGTGGTCATGGATATTGCCTCGGTTAAGACGGCTATTGCCAACGCGGTATCCGCTGGGGTTATAACCGGGCGAATTAGCCAAAACGATTCCCAACGGTACATCGGAACACACCCAATGGCCGGCAGGGAACGTTCAGGCCCAGTTGCTGCACGAGGCGAATTATTTACAGCGGCTCCCTGGGTGTTGTGCACATCTGAGGCGACGCCTCAATACGTCATTAATACTGCCTCCGATGTTGCCCGTTTATTGGGTGCCACCATTTACCATATGACTGCAGCACAACATGATGCTGCAGTCGCACAGATCAGTCATCTACCCCAAATTGCCGCATCCTTACTGGCATCACGGCTGCAAGATACATCGGCCCAGGCTTTACAATTGGCTGGTAACGGCCTGCGTGATACTACACGAATTGCGGCATCGGACGGTGGCCTTTGGGTACAAATATTGACTGCCAATGCTGAACAAATCCTGCCAGAACTACACGGCATGAAGGCTGATCTTGACCGGTTAATCCAAACCTTGAGTCAGCCGTTTGCTTCGGGATCTCGTCTGGACGTCGCTCAATTACTGCATGAAGGCAACCGTGGTCAGGCCCGTATCCCAGGTAAACACGGAGGACCGGCCGAAGCATTTGCTATGGTTACCGTCTTAGTTGACGACACTCCCGGAGCGATAGTTTCCGCATTGCAGGCGGTGGCCGACGCTGGGGTGAACGTGGAAGACTTGAGAATGGATCACTCATCCGGCTACCAAGTCGGTATGCTAGAAATAGCAGTGGTTCCCGGTCGTAAACAACATCTCATCGATTCATTGACCAGTCTTGGATGGAAGGTACTTTAAATGTCAGCACAGCCTCGGTTTGTTATTGCCATTGACGGTCCTTCGGGTACCGGGAAGTCCACGATTGCTCGTTGGGTTGCTCAAGAACTTGGTCTAAGTTATTTGGATACCGGTGCTAATTACCGTGCCGCTACGTTATGGTGTATGCAAAATGGCTTGAATCTTGCCGACCCGGACAACGTCGAAACGTCACAGATCACCGATCTGATCACACGCATGCCACTGGCACAGGATCTCAACCCTAACAATTTCACTCTCGTGCTTGATGGTCGTGACATTACCGAAGCTATCCGTTCGGATGAAGTGACAGCCAACGTGTCGGTTTTGTCCACCCGCAAGGCTGTGCGCCAGCATTTGGTTACATTACAACGCCAAGCTATTGATGCTCGACCACGTATCGTGGTCGAAGGTCGAGATATTACTACGGTGGTGGCGCCTGATGCTCAAGCTAGAATTTTACTTACCGCATCACCAAGCGTTCGCATGGCACGCCGCAGCCAGCAATTGCGCGAGACCGAACAGGACCCATCAAACGTAGAAACTGATGTGATTGACCGGGACAAAAAAGACTCCGCTCTCGTCGATTTCATGACCCCTGCCGACGGCGTCGTTGAAATCGATACTTCCGATCTTTCCTTGGAAGATACCGTAACTGTTGTCCTGGCTGAAATTCAGCGTCAGGTTAACGCCGATGGTATGTAAGAAAGTATTATGACTGAAGAAGAATACACCCCGTCAGGAGCCGACACGGTCGATGAGGACTTGGCACAGCTGACCGATGCCGAGCACCAAGCTCGTACTGATGCATATCTTGCTGGCTTACAGCAGTATGACCTGGAAGAAGAAGACCAAGCAATCCTGGCAGGCTTCGACGCTGATGAAAAAGCTGAAGTACATAACTTTGTTCCGCCTGTGGTCGCTATTGTGGGCCGCCCCAACGTCGGCAAATCCACGTTGGTCAATCGTATTATCGGACGGCGTCAAGCAGTGGTTGAAGACGTCCCAGGCGTCACACGTGACCGCGTATTTTACGAAGCCGAATGGAATGGCAAACTATTCACCGTCGCAGATACCGGTGGATGGGAATACGGGGTTAAAGGGCTGGCAGCGAAGGTCGCTGACCAGGCAGAGCGTGCCGTGGATATTGCCGATGCGGTACTTTTCGTCGTCGATGCCGCAGTAGGAATCACTGCCACGGATGAGGCCATCGTAAAGATGCTGCGCAAAGCGGGCAAACCTATCGTTTTGGCTGCTAATAAGGTCGATGGTCAATCTCAAGAGTCTGATGCTGCGGCATTATGGGGGCTTGGTTTTGGTTATCCTCACCCCGTGTCTGGTCTGCATGGACGTGGCACTGCCGATCTGCTGGATGTTTTGGTTGATAAGTTACCTGAAGAATCCGCCTATAAAGATGTACTGACGGCACAAGGGCCTCGCCGTGTGGCAATCGTAGGGCGCCCGAATGTCGGTAAGTCTTCGCTGTTAAATTCTCTTGCTGGTGAGACACGTGCGGTGGTTGATGACATAGCAGGCACGACTCGCGACCCAGTGGATGAACTGGTACAAATCGATGGGGAGGTCTGGGAATTTATTGATACGGCCGGGATCCGTCGTCGCCAACACATGGCCTCTGGATCCGATTATTACGCATCCCTGCGCACTCGAGCTGCACTTGACCGTTCAGAAGTCGCCATTGTCATATTAGAGGCCTCTCAATCGCTGAGCGAACAAGATGTGCGCATTATTCAGATGGTTTTGGATTCTGGCCGGGCTATGGTGCTGGTGTTTAATAAATGGGATTTGATGGATGAAGACCGGCGTCATGATCTTGAACGTGAAATTGATTTGGATTTACAGCACGTCAACTGGGCACCACGGATCAACCTCTCGGCAAAGACCGGATGGCATAAAAACCGGTTAGTGCCGGCCCTAAAAACGGCACTAGATTCTTGGGAAACTCGTATCCCCACGGGTAAACTTAACTCATTTATCGGTGAACTGGTGGCTGCTCATCCTCACCCAGTACGAGGCGGTAAACAACCGCGGATCTTGTTTGCGACACAATCATCAATCAGACCACCAAAGTTTATTCTATTCACCACTGGCTTCTTGGACCCCGGCTACCGTCGCTTCATCATGAACCGACTGCGCAGATTCTTTGGATTCCGGGGTAGCCCGATAGAAATAACCATGCGCGTTCGTGAACGGCGCCGTCGTTAGTCGCCGAGCATCCTCGGTGATAAAGGCGATCTGTGATATCTGCCGATTCGGGAATTTGATTTTTATAGTGTAGAGTATCCCGAGGATCTGGGCCTCACAAGGGGCACTAGAACGGGCTGTGGCGCAGCTTGGTAGCGCACATCTCTGGGGGAGATGGGGTCGCAGGTTCAAATCCTGTCAGCCCGACCAAAAACGTCCTTGGTTCGTTTAGGACTAAGGATGTTGGATCATCTGCTGACTTCCGAAAATATAATGCAATATCGTGCCGAGTGCGATGGTGCTCTAGAATTACTGGCATTATGTTTTATTCTTAGCTAGAAAGTATTCAATCTACGGTGCGACAGGCTATTTTGCTACCGTGGCTGTTCGTTCAAGCAGTGAATTCATGAAGCCAATCAGCTAAACTATATGAGCCAGGGTGACTCAGGGATATGAGTCACCAGTTATTTTGTACAACAAGGAGCGCTCAGGCATGACAACAGATAACCCCGTTCCTGGTAACTCAGAAGAAAATTCTGAGATTGAGCCAACAACCGTAGGGTTGCCCAAGCTTGAACCGCTGAAAAACCTGCACCTAGAAGCCGAAGAGCGTGCAGCGGTAGAAGCTTTGCCAGTTGGCTCAGCCCTACTAGTTGCACACGAGGGCCCGAATCGAGGTGCCCGCTTTTTGCTTGACCAGGACAACGTAACCGTTGGACGCCATCCCGATGCTGACATCTTTTTGGATGACGTGACCGTATCGCGTCAACATGCTACTTTTGAGCGTTATGCCGACGGTTTTAAAGTAGTAGATGCCGGTTCGTTAAATGGCACCTATATCAACAACGACCGAGTAGATTCGATTGAATTACGTACCGGGATGGAACTACAGATTGGTAAGTTTCGTTTGTCGTACTATGCAGGTACACAACAAACTAGCAACTAGTTCTATCGCAGCCTAGTTGCCGGTCGATAGACCGGTAACTAGCTATACCGGTTCTAGATATCGAAAAGGTCTGAGCTAATTGTCCGCTTTCCCAAAACCCCGACCAGTCTCGTCAGTTGCGCCGCACCGTTCGCAAGCGCTTATGGCGATTGGAGAAGTCCTAGAACACATAAACGCAGAGTTCCCAGAAGTCAGGGCATCCAAAGTACGTTTTCTGGAAGAACGCGGTCTCATCACACCTGCTCGAACTCCTGCGGGCTATCGAAAATACACCGTTGCAGATGTGGACCGCTTGCGCTTTATTCTGGCGTTACAACGGGATCAGTTTCTTCCGCTAAAAGTCATCAAAGACTACCTGGACGCTATCGACGCTGGAAAACGTCCAGAGTCCTTGCCGGGAGGCTTACGGCTTGAACCGAGGTCAGTATCTCAACAACTTGCCCAAGAGCTTAGCGGGCACATTCGCCCTATGTCGCGTGCCGAGCTTCAAGGTATGTCTGGTGCATCAGATGATCTGATGAAGACCTTAGAATCGTATCGGCTAATCTGGCCGAATGAGACGGGTCGCTATGACGATCATTGTCTCAAAGTGGCGCGCGCAGCGGTGACCTTGACCAAATTTGGTTTTGAGGCCCGACATCTACGCCCAATTCGGATCGCAGTCGATCGTGAACTAGGAATGGTTGAGCAAGCAACCTCAGGGCTGCTGCAACACAACGGTGAAATTTCACAAGAACGTGTCACTGAAGCGGCACGGGAGATCACTCAGGCTTGTCTAAGCTTGCATGCTGGTGTCGTCAGTGCTGAAATTGCAGATATGGACAGTTAATTACGCCTAGCTTGAATGGCTATTACGATAAGGGAGCTTCGCCATGGCCGACATAGTAATGAAGGTCCTTGAAATTCGAATTGTGCTGCCTGGCAACCAACCCATTCTTTTGTTATTGCACCAGGAAACCCAACGAATACTGCGGTTATGGATTGGTCCGTCAGAAGGTACCGCTATCGGACTCGCGCAACAGGGCGTGGACACCCCACGACCAACGACTCACCAGCTACTGGTTGAGGCTTTACAACAAGCCGGCGATCCCATTGAGGCTGTGCGCATTGCCAAAGTAGACGACGACGTATTTTATGCAGAACTCATGCTGAAATCAGGCACCACCGTCGATTCACGGGCATCTGATGCCGTAGCTGCAGCACTGTTTGCCGGCGTCGCTGTCTACGCCACAGAAGACGTGCTGGAAGCGGCCGGGATAGACCTGACTGAAGGTGACGTTGCAGCTGAACTTAATATTGAGCCACCTGAAGTCCAACCAGAGATCCCAGAAGAAAGTGTCGAAGAATTTCGAGAATTTCTTAAAGATCTCAATCCGGAAGATTTCCTCACTCCAAATGATACGGCCGAAGATGATGATACGGATCACGATGATGACGAGGAGACTGGGCCTTCTGAAAAATAGTTTCGACACGAACTGGCTTTTGTCGCTGGGTCTTTGACCCGGCCCCATAACGGGAATAGCGTAGAAGACTACAAGTTCCACGGTATCTATGAGAGCATTATTGCGTAACCGTTATGCGATGCAGTTACGGGTGATGTGCTTAGCAAACTTCCCCGCGTGGAATAGATCAGCAGGAGGAACCCCTAGTGTCTCACACCAGTGATTCAGGGCAGAGTCAGTATTTTAACTCTGACAATCAGGGCATGTTGTTTAACGATGATGCACCGTGGCTAGATAATGATCACGGTTACCGTGGTCCTACAGCTTCCAAAGCAGCAGGTATCACCTACCGCCAGCTGGACTACTGGGCCCGTACCGGTCTTGTTGTGCCCTCACTGCGTGGTGCAGAAGGGTCAGGAACCCAGCGGTTATATTCATTTCGCGATGTCCTCGTGCTAAAAGTTGTAAAGCGTTTACTCGATACTGGAGTTTCTCTACAGCAGATACGAACTGCCGTAGAACACCTGCGTGAACGCGGAGTTGAAGACCTTGCACAAATCACTTTGATGTCTGATGGCGCATCCGTTTATGAATGTACTTCAGCTGACGAAGTGATTGATCTAGTTCAGGGTGGCCAAGGGGTTTACGGCATTGCTGTAGGACGAGTCTGGCGTGAAGTTGAGGGGACATTATCAGAACTGCCTGCCGAACGATTGGCAGACGGTAGCTCCACAGACGAAGAATTCCCGGGTGATGAATTAGCCCTGCGGCGTCAGGCACGCCGTCAAACAGCCTCTTGAGGCTTTCCCTAAGAAAACTTTTACATAAAGTCCCCATTATGTATACATAATGGGGACTTTATGTTGACCGTAGGGGAGATAAGAGGCTGATTAGCTGCGCCGTGCTCGGCGAGGCGGCTGTTTTACGTCGTAAAGCTTTGCAAGCAGGTCGTCAAACGTGCGCGCAGCACTCTTAGCGCTTTCGCCTGGCCAGGCATGTACAGGCCAAGCGGCCCCTTGGATTTGTTGCCAATTAGTAGTCTCGGCGACCTGGGTGTCCAACAGCCTGTTGCCAAACATCCGACGCATTTCTGACATGCGGTAGTTGTGTTCGGTAGATGCGGCACGGACACGATTGACTACAACGGCAGAGCTTTTGAGTCTTGGGGCAAACTCACGTTGAAATAAGTCTAACGCGCGAAATGTACGTTCCGTTCCCGCGACGGAAAATAAGCTCGGCTCAGCGACAAGCAGCACATCGGTAGATGCGGCCCAAGCCATACGGGTAATACCATTAAGCGCCGGCGGACAGTCGACTAGGACTAGATCATATGTATCTAGGTCGCCCAGTAGGGTTGCCAAACGATTCAGGTCTCTACGACGAGTCGAAACTTTTTCAAACATGGATGTCTTGGCAGATCCCCGTGCCACATGCAATGTCCCAGCACGATGTTCTTCATTTTGGTTAGTTTCAACCCAACCAGCTGGTACGACATGATCGGTAATATTATATTGCTTTGGCTTGCGCAACATCGTGCCAATGTCTAAACCAGGCTGGTCATGCTTTATTCCTAGACCAGTAGTGGTATCAGCGTGCGGGTCAAGATCAATGACCAGTGTAGAAATGCCTGCAGCCCATGCAGCAGATGCCAAACCCAGCGTTATAGATGTCTTACCAACGCCGCCTTTGAGGCTGGAAATAGAAATAACCTGCACTACGATTACACCTTATTTATGAAATAGAAGTTCTGGTCGATAACACATTCTAACAAGCAAAAAGGTAAGATCAGTCTGTGCCGCGTTCGAGTACATATTTTTTGCAAAGGCTAAGGGCGTGGGTAGTATCACAGATGTTCAATGTATACAGTACTGGTATCTTTGGACCTATCTGAGCGCCTGTTGCCACACGTGACAGCAGCACAAACACCATGGAGGTACCTTGGCTGACCCTGAAGTTAACTCAGCTCAAAGCAACGGAGACGCACCAATGTTTAAAAAAGTTTTGGTTGCCAATCGCGGCGAGATTGCTGTCCGTGCGTTCCGCGCATGCAACGAACTCGGAGCAAAAACCGTCGCTGTCTTCCCGTATGAAGATCGAAACTCTATTCATCGCCAAAAGGCAGATGAAGCATATCGGATCGGACAAGAAGGTCACCCTGTCCGGGCATATCTTGATGTCGATAGCATCATTAACGTTGCTTTGGAAGCAGGGGCTGACGCCATCTACCCAGGTTATGGTTTCCTTGCTGAAAATGCTGAGCTAGCACGGAAAGCAGCGGCCAACGGTTTGACATTTGTTGGACCGCCAGCTGAAGTACTGGAAAAAACGGGTAACAAGGTTGCTTCATTGCGTGCCGCTGAGTCCGCCGGTGTACCAGTACTGCAATCTACTGAGCCTTCAGCCGATGCTGATGAATTAATCGCTCAGGCTGAGGACATCGGATTTCCGCTGTTTGTTAAGGCCGTTGCTGGCGGTGGCGGTCGAGGCATGCGCCGTGTTGAACAAGCTAAAGATCTGCCTGAGCTACTTAAATCAGCGATGCATGAGGCTGATACTGCATTTGGCGATCCTACCGCGTTCTTAGAACAAGCCGTTTTGCGCCCGCGCCACATTGAGGTGCAAGTGGTGGCCGATAGCAACGGTGAGGTTGTACACCTATTTGAGCGTGACTGCTCGCTTCAACGGCGTCACCAAAAGGTCATCGAAATTGCCCCTGCCCCTAACCTGGATGACGACTTGCGCCAGCGGCTCTATACCGATGCAGTGAAGTTCGCTAAAGCAATGAACTACCGTAACGCAGGGACTGTAGAGTTTTTGGTCGACACTGAGGGGGAACGCGCCGGCGAACACGTGTTCATCGAAATGAACCCTCGAATCCAGGTAGAGCATACGATCACGGAAGAAATCACTGATGTGGACCTGGTGGCCACGCAGCTACGTATTGCCGCAGGAGCCTCACTAGAAGATCTAGATATCCACCAGGATGAACTTTCCAGTCGTGGTTCCGCTATTCAATGCCGTATTACTACCGAGGATCCAGCCAACGACTTTCGACCAGATACCGGTAAAATCACAGCTTATCGATCAGCTGGTGGCTCGGGTATCCGGCTTGACGGCGGCACTATTTATACCGGGGCGGAGATTTCGCCGCACTTTGACTCGATGCTGGTCAAAATGTCTGCACGCGGTCGTGACTTTGCAACAGCTCAGCGGCGTGCCCGTCGTGCTTTAGCGGAATTCCGAGTTCGGGGCGTGGCGACGAACATCCCGTTTTTGATGAACGTATTTGATAACCCGCAGTTTATCGAAGGCGACGTTGCCACAGATTTCATAGATAAAAATCCGTACCTAGCCCAAGTCAACCGTTCCAAGGACCGCGGCTCACGCGCCCTGGCTTATCTGGCTGATGTAACCGTCAACCAACCTTATGGGCCTCGGGTTGAGGGAATGGACCCACGAAAAAAGCTGCCCCATTTCCCAGGCGATAAATCTGACGAACCGGATCGTAGCCCATTCGATGGGCCTTCCAAAGTAGCACCCCCGACGGGCTGGCGCGACGTACTGTTAGAAAAAGGCCCCGAAGGGTTCGCACAGACACTACGCGATCATAAAGGTTTAGGGGTTACGGATACTACGTTCCGGGACGCCCACCAGTCGTTATTAGCAACCCGGGTGCGTACCCGTGATATGTTGGCCGCAGCACCGGCAGTATCGCATCTTCTACCCAATCTGGTATCTGCAGAGGTGTGGGGCGGTGCCACCTATGATGTCGCACTTCGTTTTCTGGCAGAAGATCCATGGGATCGGTTAGCTCGTTTTCGCGAGGAAATGCCTAATATCCCTCTACAGATGCTGTTGCGGGGACGCAATACCGTGGGTTATACACCATACCCGCAACGGGTAACGGAAGCATTCGTAGAAGAAGCCGCCGACACCGGTGTTGACATTTTTCGGATCTTTGATGCCCTCAATGATGTCAACCAAATTATTCCTGCAATTACTGCGGTACGTGACAAGACATCGGCAGTTGCTGAGGCGGCACTGTGCTACACAGGTAATCTGTTAGACCCAGCTGAAAAGCTGTATACGTTGGACTATTACTTGCAGTTGGCTGAAGAAATGGTCAATGCAGGCGCCCATGTTTTGGCCATAAAAGACATGGCGGGTCTATTACGGCCTGCTGCGGCAACCCAGTTGGTCACCGCATTGCGCAAGAACTTTGATCTTCCGGTGCATCTTCATACCCACGACACCTCCGGGGGACAACTCGCTACGCTGATGGCAGCCTCCGAAGCTGGCGTTGACGTTGTCGATACTGCAGTCGCCGCTATGGCTGGCACCACATCGCAGGTTTCCATGTCCGCGTTGGTAGCTGCCACGGATAATACCGCACGTGAAACTGGCCTGGACCTTGTACACGTTTCCGAAATGGAACCCTATTGGGAATCGGTACGCGAAATCTATGCTCCGTTCGAATCCGGGTTGCCTGCTCCAACCGGACGCATTTATGCCCACGAGATTCCCGGCGGTCAGCTGTCTAACCTGCGCCAACAGGCGATAGCGCTTGGTTTGGGGGAGCGCTTCGAAGATATCGAAAATATGTACGAAGCGGCTAACAATATTCTGGGCGATATTGTTAAGGTAACGCCGTCTTCTAAAGTTGTCGGTGATCTTGCCTTAGCCTTGGTTTCTGCTGATGCTGATCCCGTTGACTTTGAACAGAACCCACGTGACTATGATATTCCGGATTCTGTGATCGCGTTTCTGTCGGGTCAACTTGGAGATCCACCCGGTGGATGGCCAGAGCCATTCCGTACTAAAGCCTTGGAGGGTCGGAAGGCCACCGGCGTTGAAGTGGAAGATATTTCTGAAGAAGACGCTCTACAGCTTGCTGAAACAGGCCAGACTCGTCGGACGACGCTGAACCGTTTACTGTTTCCTGGGCCGGCCGCGGAGTACCAAGAACACGTTCGTTCATATGGTGACACTTCGGTGCTACATACACGCGATTTCCTGTACGGCATGGTAGAAGGCCACGAACATGTTATCTCACTGGGTAAAGGTGTGCGGTTGTTGGCCACTCTTCAAGCAGTCTCAGAAGCCAACGATAAGGGTATGCGTACCGTTATGGTGACGTTGAATGGCCAGCAGCGGCAGGTGGAAGTTCGCGATCGCTCGGTGGAATCGAACGTCCATGAGGCTGAGAAAGCAGATACCTCCAAACCGGGACACGTCCCTGCCCCATTCTCTGGTACTGTAACGGTCTCCATTGACGAAGGCACCACCGTTGAAGCCGGTGACACTGTAGCCACCATCGAAGCCATGAAAATGGAAGCTGGTATCACTGCACCGGTTGCCGGCACTGTGTCTCGTGTCGTATTAACAGCACCGACACCAGTGGAAGGAAGCGATCTGATACTTGTGATTGATCCCGCATAACGTAGGAAGTCAAGCACTATCCGATTACCGGGTTCGGAACTATTACACTGATGGCATGAACATCGAGAAATACGATTTGGCCATTATCGGTTCCGGATCCGGTAATTCTATAATCACTCCTTTCTGGGACGACAAAAAAGTTGCAATTATTGATTCAGGCACTTTCGGGGGCACTTGCCTAAATGCTGGTTGTATACCAACCAAAATGTTTGCCTACCCGGCTCAACTTGCAGCATCATCAGAGGATGCTAAACGTCTTGGCGTGGAACTAGATTTTGTTGCTTCAGATTGGCCAGCGATTCGAGATCGTATCTTTTCACGTATCGATGCTATTTCAGCAGGCGGCGAGCACTACCGCGATGTTGAACTGGACAACACCACACTCATTTCTGAAGAGGTTCATTTTTCTGGCCCGAAACAGCTCACGTCAGATACGGGCCGTGTTATTGAGGCAAGCCAAATAGTTATAGCGGCCGGTTCTCGGCCGAAGCTGCCTGACGTCGCTGGGACAGATCTGCCGGGAGTGCATACCTCTGATACGGTCATGCGACTGCCAAATCTACCAAAACGCATTATCGTCGTTGGCGGCAAGTACATTGGCTCCGAATTCGCTGCGGTATTTGCTGGGCTTGGCTCAGAGGTTATCCATATCAATCGTTCGGGTCAGCTGTTGTCTAACCATGACAGCACTATTTCTGATGCGTTCACCCGTGCGGCAAAGCAGCGGTGGCAGGTGGAGCCTAATCGAACCTTGCATTCAATTGAGCAGGCCGGAGATCGATTGCGGGTCAATGTTAGCGCCACCGGGCAACGGCAGGATGAGGTCGTAGACCATTTCCTTGGTGACGTGGTGTTATTGGCTACCGGACGTATCCCCAATACCGACAGGCTTAACCTTGGTGCTGCCGGCATTGATACTGTCGGGGATGCGATCGCACGAGATGAATATCTTCGGGTACTGTCAGGTGGTACACCGGTAGCGGGCGTTTGGGCACTTGGAGATATTGCTAACCCACAAATGCTAAAACATGTTGCAAATCACGAGCAGCGCATCGTATCTCATAATATGGAGAACCCCGATTGTATGCAGCCCGATACAAAACAACTAGTACCGGCTGGCGTGTTCACTCGGCCACAGATCGCCAGTATTGGTCTGACAGAGGACGAGGCACGATCCCAACTTGGAACTGAGAAAATTACCGTGAAAGTTCAAGCGTATGGAGATACTGCATATGGTTGGGCTATGGAGGACTCTGAGGGCCTGGTGAAACTTATCGCTAATAGATCGACGGGCCACCTGTTGGGCGCTCATATTATGGGCCCAGAAGCTACAAACCTTCTGCAACCATTAATAACGGCTATGTCATTTGGTATTACGGCCCACTGTTTAGCAAGGGGCCAGTACTGGATACATCCTGCCATGGCAGAAGTCGTTGAAAATGCGTTGCTGGGTTTGGACGTACCAGAATCCAGTAACCTCTGATAAGAAGCCATAGAACGGCCTTCCGGTCTAGTCTCCAATTACCGGAAGGCTCGCTATAGGCTGTACTCATTGCTTGGCCGGCTGGTAGATATCATCAATGAGTTCTTTATAGTCTCGCATAATGGTCTCACGCCGTATTTTTAGTGATGGCGTCATTTGGCCGGACTCTATCGTGAAGTCCGTGTCAGCTATGCGAAATTCACGAATCGATTCAGCTCGAGATACTGATTCATTGGCTTCGTCGATGAGGCCCTGAACGTGTTCGCGAACCACAGGGTGCTGGGCCATTTCAGCCATCGACATGTTTTCATCTAACTGCTGCTGTTTGAGCCAGGACGGTGCAGTCTCTTCGTCTAGAGTTACGATGGCTGCAACAAACCTCTGGTTATCACCGATAACAATAACCTGCGATATCAATCCATCGGCACGAATCTGATCTTCTAACTGGGCCGGGGCAATGTTTTTGCCGCTGGCAGTGACAAGGATTTCTTTCTTACGGCCGGTAATGGTTAAGAAACCGTCCTCGTCTAACTCTCCGACGTCGCCGGTATAAAACCAGCCATCGACCATTTCCTCTGCGGTTTTATCGGGTAAATTATGGTAGCCTTTAAACACACATACCCCATAGGCTAGTATCTCGCCGTCGTCTGCTATCCGTACACCGTTACCGGGAATTGGTAGCCCTACGGTGCCTACTCGTGTTTGTTTTCCGGGGCGGTTAACTGTTAGAGGTGCTGTTGTCTCGGTCAGACCATATCCCTCTTTAATATCCACTCCGACCCCACGAAAGAAATGGCTCAAAAATTCGCCCAGGGGGCCACCACCGGAAATGGCGTCCTTTACTTCGCCTCCCATTGCTTCACGGATCTTGGTGTATATCAATTTGTCGAACACCCAATGTTTAATGCGTAATCCGGCTGGAATTTTGCCGGCCTCGCGTGCTTTGGAATACTCCACGGCGGTTTTAGCTCCGGCGGCAAAGATTTTGACTTTGCCGCCCTCTTCGGCGTTAAGGAGTGCTGAGTTATAGACCTTTTCAAATACCCGCGGGACAGCCAATATAAAGCTGGGTTGGTAAGATTTGAGATCTGGTACCAGGTTTTTTATTTCAGGAGTGTGACCAACTTTGGCCCCAGCAGCCAAGGCTTGGAAGGAAATAAAACGGGCGAAGATATGGGCTAGGGGGATAAACATAATTGTTTTACTGCCACGAGGCAGGATGGTGCCTATTTCGGAGGCTAAGACATTGAGCGATAGGTTAACCAGATTGCCATGGGTAATCATGCACCCTTTCGGTTTGCCCGTAGTCCCCGAGGTATAGACAATAGTCGCCACATCGTCGATGTTGGCTTGGCTGCGTCGTCTTTCCATTTCGTCAACGTCGGGTCCGTTATCAGCCAAACTGCGTAGATCGTCTAGCCCTTCTTCCATCACCCATAGCCCTTTGAGCTCCTCTAAGCCTTCACGCTGTATGGCGGTTTGTACCGCACGTTTGTGGCTAGGTTTTTCGACAATAGCAGCTTGGACGTTAGCATCTTCTAAGATCCAAGCGACCTGTGACGGAGATGATGTCTCATAAATCGGTACGGTAATCGCGCCTGCATACATGATTGCTAGGTCCAATAGTGTCCACTCATACCGGGTGGGACTCATGATGGCAACAGATTGTCCAGGTTCAATTCCAATGCTAGCCAGGGCGCGCGCTAGCTGCTGGACGTCTTGACGGAATTCTCGAACCGTAACATCTGTCCATTCGCCGGGCGACAGTTGTCGGGCGAATAAGGCAAGGTTCGGCTCTTGTATGAAATGGTTTTCGACGAGATCGGTCGCATTTGAGTTGTGTGGTGCTTCAACAAGCGGTGGGAGGATAAGCTCTCGCAACATTGCTCCTCGGTATAGAGTTGACTTGGAGATATACCTCACATTCTAGCGGGTGGTGGTCGCAATGACGAGTTACAACGTTGGTCTCAGGAACATTTACGCTGGTATCTAGACTTTTGCCCCGTCCCCGTAGTCTTCGTCATCAGCTGGGTTCCTGTGTGCCCAGGTCTTGGGTAGCAGGAAAAATAGGCTGGTAGCCCCGCCCAGAAAGGACAGTATTGAGCCGGTAAGAAGCCACCAAGGAAGAGTCCAGCCGCTTAGTCCGGCGAACAGCCAAAGTAGGGTGGCGATGATGACTCCCGTCCACGACAGTAGAGAGCGTGGATTGCCGGTAATAACAGATTGCGGTTCAGGTGGTTGAAAATCCTCCGGCTCTTGTTCTGCGAGAACATAGTCGCGCGGTCCGAAGCGTTGCAGTGGTTGATCCGGCTTCAATGGTTGATCGATATCAGGAGAGTCTTCGAAAATTGGTTCGGCTTTGGCTTCATCTTCGTTACCTCCCAAACGCCGAACTATATCTTCCCACTGTTGGTCATCGTTGTTTGCACCATGGTTCACTTGGACCTCGCAGAAAACGCAAGTAATCGGGAAATAGTGTGGCGATGAATAGCTTCGGCATCATAATCCAAAGTTGCTACGTGGTAGCTGTTTTGGAGCATTACGGTATCTAACGCCGCGTTCTTGAGGCGCCGCTGCAGAATATTGGCAGATGAGGCTGGTACGACATGGTCATGGAATGACTGGTATAGGGTAACGGGGGACTGGATGTTTGCTAGATTTCGGCGGGTAATCCAAAAAAGTTTTGCTAGTTGTTGTACTGCTGCCACCGGTGTCCTGGGGTATGCTTCCTCGGAAACATGCGGTTTGTTTATATCTCCGGCAAGTGGTCCGACGGTTGGCACAATATATTGCAGTACTGGAGATAATGCTGCACCAATACCGTCGAGAAACCGGAAGCTTAGCGCTGGGTTAACCAGGAACGTTGCTGTGACAGGACGGTGTGCGGCGGCATCTAATGCCAATGTTCCGCCCATGGAGTGACCACACACTGCTATGTGGTCATAGTCTGCAGCAAGCAGTGTGTCTAAAGACTGTTGTACGTCGCGGCGCCATTGTCCTGCGGTAGTGCGAGCTAAGTCAGACACACTGGTGCCGTGGCCGGTAAGTAAGGGGACGTGAACTGTCGCTCCGGCGTCAGCTAATGCTTGGGCCCAGGGGCGAACCGATTCGGGACCTGCGGTAAAACCGTGCAGCATGAGAACAGCCCAGCTGCTAGAGGCTTGTGCCAGAGTTCCGTTAAGGTTGGGTTCGACGTAGGGTACAAACTGCGATGTCATGTTACCTAGCATAGTCATGTGCGACGACACAGTGCATACGGATAGGCCTAAGCAAGCCCTAAAATGCTCTCAAGTTTGGGCTTATAGCGTCATGAACTACCACCTGCGTGAAGCTGCGCCGTATGCTGGTCTGCATGATGTTTGAAACTGCGGAGAATTTTCAGGCTATTGAGCCCTTTGGGACCAACCTTTCCCAGGGCGCCGCTGATTATCCGGGCTTGGATGAATGGCGGAACCTTGAGGTAAAACAAGCCCCGCAGTGGTATGACCAAACGGTTTTAGAAGATAGTCTCAATGAGCTGTCGCATGTTCCCCCGCTTGTTTTTGCCGGGGAAGTAGATGTGTTGCGAGAGCGTTTGGCACAGGCAGCCTCCGGCAAAGCATTTGTTCTTCAAGGTGGAGACTGTGCTGAAACTTTTGCCGGTGCTACCGCAAATAAAATATCGTCCCGGATTCGAACCATGCTGCAAATGGCGGCGGTACTAACCTACGGTGCATCTATGCCGGTGGTTAAAATGGGGCGAATGGCAGGACAATTTGCCAAACCGAGGTCATCGAATATGGAGACCCGCGATGATGTCACCTTACCCTCGTTTCGTGGGGAAATTGTAAATGGCTTTGAATTTAGTGAAGAATCTCGTCGCCATGACCCGCGGCGTATGGTGCAGGCCTACCATACTTCGGCATCAACGCTAAATCTTATTCGTGCTTTCACTACTGGTGGCTTTGCCGATCTACGAACGGTCCATTCTTGGAATAAAGGCTTTATGTCGAACCCGGCATACGCACGGTTTGATGAGTTGGCCGCTGAAATCGATCGCGCTGTGCGCTTTATGGAAGCTGCTGGAGCTGACTTTGACGCATTGCGTACCGTTGAATTCTTTTCTGCCCACGAGGCGTTGTTGTTGGAGTACGAACGCGCCCTGACGCGTTTAGATTCCCGAACGGGCTTGCCGTACATCACGTCGTCACATTTTGTCTGGATTGGCGAGCGCACAAGACAGGTAGACGGAGCACACGTGGACTACCTATCCAGGATCCGTAATCCTATCGGTGTGAAACTTGGCCCGACGACAACGGTAGACCAGGCTATGGCATTGATCGATAAACTCGATCCGAATCGGGAACCTGGACGTTTAACATTCATTGTGCGTATGGGCGCTGAAACGATACGTGAGCAGTTACCTGCCATCATGACTGGGGTTAATAAAGAAGGAGCAAAACCTCTGTGGATCACCGATCCAATGCATGGCAACACGATTACTGCAGCCAACGGTTACAAGACGCGCCGCTTGGAAGACATAATGAACGAAGTGCGAGGTTTCTTTGACGTAGCCGAAGCTACCGGCACCCATCCTGGTGGTTTGCACATCGAATTGACTGGTGATGATGTTGCCGAATGTCTCGGTGGTTCAGTTGCCATAGATGAATCGGCTTTCGATGAGCGGTACGAAACGCTCGTTGACCCACGGTTAAACCATCAGCAGTCCTTAGAGTTGGCATTTTTGGTCGCCGAGTCATTGGCCAGGGATAGTAGCCGCTGATCCGGCTACTGCGTACTTCGCCGCTAATTGTCGATAGATGCTTACCCAAACAGCCAGCTCATCAGCGATAATCCCATCCATCGCCCAAGGAGAATAGTTGCAGCAGCAACCATGAGGATGAGTAACGTATTGATCGCTGCTCTAGATCCTGCAATTGGAGCAAATTCGCGTGCGGGTTCGTGTGGTTTTTTACTGCCAAAGTCTCGGGGTTGCTCTGTGACTTCCCTAAAGTGGTACCTCGGTGGTGGCTGACGATGGTCCATTGCCCCAAGGGGCGATTGTTCCGATGTCACCGAGGGTGGTAAAACTGTGACATTTGGTTGCTGTTGTGGTGGGGGAGCAGGTGGCGCATCTGAAGGCTTGGGGACCTCTTGGTAAGGCTTTGTGGCATTATGCTCGTAGGCTTGAGTCGCAACGCTATCGAAAGCTTCCGTTGCAGCAGA
The DNA here is from genome assembly GCA_019113675.1 of Candidatus Yaniella excrementigallinarum. GTDB lineage: Bacteria > Actinomycetota > Actinomycetes > Actinomycetales > Micrococcaceae > Yaniella > Yaniella excrementigallinarum. The sequence goes on along the minus strand of DXHA01000080.1, from coordinate 37,272 downwards.
ATCCATTGATGATTGTTCCGCAAGTTGTTCGGCAGCAGCAGGGTTTTCCAATAAATGCTCAAGCAATATTAGTACCTCAGTTGCATCTGCCGGACGATCTTCTGGGGCTGGTTCAGTGAGGTGCAGTACAAAGTCATCGACTGCAGGGCTAATGCCATCGATAAGAGAAGACGGTGCAGGTACTCGAGAATTCGTGTGCTGTATGGCAATAGCTACCGCTGACTCTCCGGTATACGGTCGGGTACCGGTGAGCATTTCAAATATTAAAATACCAAGGGCATACACATCGGAGCGTTCATCTGCTGGATCGCCAGTCACAAGTTCAGGGGACATATACGATACGGTGCCCATGAGAGCCATACCGGTGCCGGTGTGGTTAGTAGAAGCCCTTGCGAGACCAAAGTCTGCTACTTTTATCGCACCGTCATTAGAAACAAGAACATTTTCTGGCTTAATGTCGCGATGAATAAGCCCAATGCGATGGGCAGCAGCGACGCCGCGAATTATCGGTAGGGCGAAATCCCAGGTTTCTTTCACAGACACAGTGCCTGCGGTACGCATGACATCTCGCAGCGTATGTCCTTCAATAAACTCCATTGCAAGAAATGCCACGTTGCTGTCGCCAGCCGACCCCACGCCTTGGTCATAAACATTAATGACGTTTGGGTGATTGATTTTGGCGGTGTTTTTGGCTTCGGTAGCAAATTTTGTGATAACTGCGGGATCTTCAGCCATACTCGGTTGTAGTATTTTGAGCGCGACTTCGCGATCAAGACGGCCGTCGACGGCTCGATAAACCGTGGCCATGCCACCGTTTGCAATGCGTTGCGTAATGTCGTAACGATTGTCGATAGTGGTGCCAACAAGCGAGGGTCCAGCTGGGGTATTCACAACAACAGAATACCCGGTCAGCAGGGCTGACCGGGTACAGGTTTCCCTATAAGTGGACTGACTTAGTAGCGTCCCTTAGCGCTATTGATTCTGTCGACGTAATCTTTAGTGTCGTCGTACATTCCATTATCGGCAACGCTGCCGGCGCCTTGATAATAACCGGCGGTACCGGTATCGCCGGGATTATTGTCCTGTAGATGACGAATAATTGCCATCCCTGCGGTGATGTTATCTTGTGGGTCCATGAGGTTCAGCTCCCGACCTACAAGCTGAGAAGCCCACTCACCTGATGACGGGATAACCTGCATCGGTCCGATCGCGTTTGCAGGAGAAACGGCTGTAGCGTCGAAACCGGACTCAACCTGAGCATGTGCCAATGCCAAACTAGGATCAACCCCCATGGAGCTTGCCGTGGCTTGGACCATTTCACGAACCTCGGTTCGAGAAGGCATCGGTGCATCAAGCAGTGCTTGTTTATTATCGTTAGCGTTGGCAACGACTTCGTCTGGGTATGTGCGACCCATAAACGTGTCTCCCACCAGTTGTTCGTCGCTACCGGATGCAGTAGATGCGGAACTGGAGCCACTAAGATTTAATGTTTGTCCGGCTTGAATGATCTCCGATGACGACTGCATACCATTTGCAGCCAACAATTCATTGAGCGACAGACCATTTCTAGCAGCAATTCCAGATAATGTATCACCGGACTTGACGGTATAGCTGGAGGCCTGCGCAGGCTCTGAAGATGTGGTGTTATCCGAGCTGCTATCAGCAGCCGCATCCGATGACCCGGATAGCTGCAAGCTCTGACCTGCCACAATATCATCGCCATTGAGCCGATTAGTATTTTGCAATGTCGCTACACTTACATCGTGTTTAGCCGCAATTCCGGAAAGGGTGTCTCCAGTTTTGACCTTATAGCTACCTGTGGCAGAGTTGGACACTTCAGAACTGTCGGCTGCTGCCGTTTCAACAGTTGAAGCTGAGGAGTCACTAAGTTTAATGGTCTGACCTGGAAAGATGCTGGAGGATAAGGATAAGTTGTTCGCCTGCAGAATGGTCGATAGGTCAACGCCGATACGTGCAGCAATACCAGAAAGTGTGTCACCAGACTCCACGGTGTAGCTACCTGCAGACGAGTCTTCCGACCCACTCGATGCGGTGGATACCGACGACGCTGAATCTGCAGATAGCTTCAGCTGTTGTCCCGGATAGATAATGGCATCCGGGGCTAGGTTGTTAGCCTCAAGCAAGGTGGATTGGCTGACGTTTTGACTGGCTGCAACGTCCGAGAGGGTATCTCCAGACTTCACCTTGTAGGTATTTTTTGGTGTGCTTGTCGTCGAGTCGGAAGCCACTTTGGTACTAGCCGCGTCTGCACTGCCGCTAAGCGTCAGATTCTGGCCGGGGTAGAGAACCGCTGACATCGATAATCCATTAGCCTTTAGCAATGTTGAGAGGCTAATTCCGTGCTTTGCTGCAATAGCGGACAAAGTGTCGCCGCGCTTGACCGTGTAAGAACTTCCAGACGAATCAGAGCTTTGGACAGCGGCAGAGCTACTACTGCCGGGTGACTCAAGGTAAAGCACATCGTCAGGGTAAATAGTGGAGGAAACTTTAAGATTATTCCAGTTCAGCAAATCTGACAGTGAGACGTCATGGTCTAGTGCAATTTGGCTCAGAGTGTCACCGGATTTGACCTTATACCTTACTGGTGTGGTATTGGCAGCTTGAAAGTTGCTTTGAGTAAAACGCGCCGGTAGCTCGGCTGCAAGGTCTTCCGGCGTTGTAAAAGCGGCTTGTAACTCTGCTTGTGCAGCAGCGATATTTGTGTCTGTAGCTAGCTTGGGTGTCAGCGCCGTACCTGATGCATCAGCCACTGCCGGGGCTGCGGTAGCAGCGGATCCCAAAGCGAGTAACGGCAGAGCCGATGTAGCAACTGCTGATTGATAGAACCGTGGCGCGTCGGTTGTACGGTCTGTCATTAAACGTATCCTCTTTGCGTCAGGCACCTGAGCCAGGGGAAGTTCTCTTGTGCTTTATGTGACAAAAGTAGCGTCGAGGTGTACGTGATGTAAATGTTACATACGTGAATATACATTACTCCTGGGACAAATGTTAAGGGGGTCAATTGGTTTCTTACCAGGTCAGATCTTCACCGAGGAATTGGCTGGTATCCAATCGCATAGTCTTGAAAAACTGCGATACGCTGGAAACGTGACTGAAACACGCGACATAGAAACATTGGTTGAAACATGGTTGACGCTGCCTCAAGTAGCGGACCAGCTTGATGTAATTGTGACCAGAGTTCACAATATGATTAAGGACCGACATTTGCTCGATGTTCGATTGGGCGAAGAAAATATTCGGTACGTACCGGCAGCTTTCTTGACTGAACAAGGAATACTGAAACCGCTACGTGGCACAATTATGGTGCTTGAAGATGCAGGGTTCGACGGCGAAGAAATTATTCGCTGGCTTTTTACCGACGATGACTCTTTGCCGGGGCGCCCCATTGATGCCCTACACGAAGGAAGAAAGACAGAAATTCGACGTCGTGCACAAGCTATGGGCTGGTAGGTACTAGCTGGTGCGTTCTAATAACTGGCTGACCAACTCTGATAGTCCGGCTTTGACCGGAGCCATCACCGGTAGGTGATCTAGGGCTTGAGACGTTTCATCCAAGAGCCGTTGTATATCGGATTCCACCATGGCTCGGGCCCCCGATGAAGCGATTAACTGCTGAATCTCCTCTACCGTGTGTTGGCTAGTGGAAGGCTGTTTTAAGAAGTTGTTGAGCACATTAGCGTCTTCGGAATTGAGACGGTATAACGCGTGAGCGACAAGTTCAGTTCGTTTCCCCTCAACAAGGTCATCCCCCGAGGGTTTGCCGGTCAGTACCGGATCTCCGAATACACCAAGCAGATCGTCACCTAATTGGAAAGCCATGCCTAGCGGTAGGGAGAAATCACGATAACCGTTTAGGGTCGTTTCGTCAGCACCGGCTAATAAGCCACCTAGCTCAAATGGCCAAACTGCCGAATAGTGTGCTGATTTATAACGCAGCACTGTTCGGGCCTGCCTCAATGCGTCACTCGGATCTTCGGGGATATCGGCCTCTGCGAGTATATCGAGGTATTGTCCCGTCATGACTTCAAAACGCATAGCATGAAAAGCATCTCTAGCCGGTGTAGCAAAGGCGGTTGCATCCGCTGTGGTTGAAAAGATTTCTTCACTAAGCCCCAATGCGAGATCACCAGCTAGAATGCCAGCGGATACACCAAAATGGGCACTATCTTGTGCCCAGCCATTGTTTTCATGTAAGTTTTGGAATTGTTTGTGTACAGCTGGTCTGCCGCGACGGGTATCTGATCGGTCTAGAATGTCGTCGTGAATTAGCGCAGCAGCCTGGAAGAGTTCTAATGCGACGCAGGCATCTATAATTCGCGGATCCTGTGCATCACCTCCGGCTCCACGCCAGCCCCACCAAGCTAGTAGCGCTCGCAGACGTTTGCCGCCTTTCAACAGCTCTGTAATGGAAGCTACAAGTGGTTCAGATGACGTAGCGATTTTGCTGGCGCGATAGCGATAATTGTCCAGCATGTCTTGCATCCGTTCCTGTAGAACAGTTCGGAAATACGCCGTATCCGTCGTCGTCACAGTCTCGTTTCTCCTGCCTGCTGAACCAATCATCCCTATGCGTACGCCCTTCAACCTTACCGGCCTAGGGGCGTAGAATTACTATATGGTCTTACCGGGTCGAAATCAGGCTTCGCGTCCGTCGTGGGCCGATGATTCTTGGGAAGCAACGGTCCTCCATATTGATATGGACGCATTCTTCTTATCCGTCGAATTACTGGATCGGCCAGAACTGATTGATAAGGCTGCGGTAGTAGCCGAGAAATCTGGTCGTTCTGTTGTTACCTCTGCCTCTTATGAGGCCCGTAAGTACGGGGTTCATTCAGCTATGCCGGTCTCACAGGCCTTAGCGTTATGTCCCCAACTAGTTATTGTTGAACCCACCCGAGCCAAGTACAGTGAAGCATCCGGAAAGATAATGGATGTTTTGCACGGTGTCACGCCTTTGGTGGAACAGCTTTCCATTGATGAGGCTTTTTTAGACGTGGCTGGGGCTCGACGTAGGCTCGGAACTCCGGCACAAATAGCTATGTTGATTAAGGAAAGGGTACGTCAAGCAACGGGACTGCCCTCTACGGTCGGTGTTGCCGCTACTAAGTCGGTGGCTAAAATCGCTTCGGACCACTCAAAACCTGATGGTATCGGTGTAGTCCCTGTAGACCAGACCGCACAATATTTAGCCCCGTTACCTGTAAACGTGATTTGGGGTGTTGGTCCAAAGTTGCACCAACGGCTCACTAATGCAGATATACATACCGTAGGAGCCTTAGCCAGCCAGGACCCAAAACGCATGAGGCGCTGGTTAGGGGCACTGGGGTCTCATATTGTTGAGCTAGCTCGCGGTTACGATCCGCGATCCGTGGAAACCGAACATGAGACAAAATCTGTGTCAGTCGAACACACATTTGAACATGACATCTCTTGCGCACAGCAGCTGGAGAAGTATTTATTAGATTTATCTTACGAATGTTCGCGACGGTTACGTAATGACGGTTTTGTCGCGTGGGGACTAAGTGTAAAAGTTAAAGACTCTGACTTCACAACCAGAACTAAATCCATATCGTTGAAGGCTCCAGCGACTTCAGGCGCTGTATTTTTCGACCATACACGACGGCTGTTACATAACCTGCTTGCTCAACGGCCGCATCCAGTGCGGTTATTGGGCGTACGTGCCGATAAGGTAGCCAAGCCTGCTGAGCCGGTACCGACTCAAGGTTCACTTTTTGATATGAACGAAACCGAACTACATCAAAATTCAAGTCAGGACTGGTACTCTACCGACAAAATTTTGGATGATGTAGCTAAGCGGTTTCCCAATGCAGCGATTAAACCTGCCACACTCTTACAGCATGAAAGGCCAGAACGAATGTCAGACGGCTAGCAGCTCAAACTCAGACTTCACGGTGTGACAATCTCAGCAAACAGTCAGATAAAAAGCGTAGAATAGAGGCGAAGTCAACTTAGGCTTCGAGAAGCTAACTTAGGCTTCCTGAGGCCTTTGACAACATGTGGAGGCAACAGTGGGTTTATCAGATAGAGAGCAAGAAGCATTTGCTGAAATCGAATCCCAGCTGATTTCCGAGGACCCTAAATTCGCATCGCAGATGCAAATGGGGACGAAAAGCTCGGGACGTCGATTATCGACACGCAATATTGTTTTGGGTGTCTTGACCGCTACAGTTGGTATTGCAGTACTGCTGACAGGCGTCACAATCGATGCTATTTGGTTGGGTATCGTCGGATTCGTTGTCATGGGCGCAGGTATATACTTAGCGTCAAAACGTACTACAAAGCCACCAAGTAAATCCGGTGGTCGAGGTGGATCCGGCCAGCAAACGACAAAAACAAATCACGGTTTTATGGAAGGACTGGAGTCTCGTTGGGACGAACGCCGCCGCCAGTAAAGTGTTTTGCCACTCCACTGGCGATTGCCCTTCCACGCAAAAACCCGCAACGTATGTTGCGGGTTTTTTAGTGCCTCTTGAGAAACGCGTCACCGTTCATCTTCTTCATTCTCTGCTGATCCAGACACACCAGGATCTGGCTGGGTGGTCGGATCTTCCACTTGGTCTTGGTCGTGACTCTGTGTATCGAAGGTTTCGGAAATTTCCGCGCCGTTAGTTTCTTCGGCTGACGACCAGGCTGAGGAGTCATGCTCCTTAGGCAATTCAATATCGGGGAACGCTTCTTGTTGCCCATCCGATCGGGTATGTTGTGGTGTTTCAGGTGGATTTAGAGGTGGGGTCTGCAATGTCTGCTCGCTAAGAGCACTCGGCGCCAGTGGCGAGCGAAAGATCTCTGTTTCCGTAAGATTATCTCCTGGGCCCTGCACGGAATATGGCTTTATCGGATGATCGTCGTTTGTTAATTCTGCTTTCGACCGCACCGCTCGTCTCCTACGCCAAATGATAAGACCGATTAGACCCAGCACCAGGACTATGATCACTGCTGCCAGAGCCCATATCGTCATAACTGTCGGACCACTAGCATTGACGCTAAAATCGCCACTGGAACTTTGTAAAACAATAGTGCCATTGCTAGATGACGTACCATCACTTTTACCCTTGTGCATGGACGGTAAGTTGACTTGAAATACCGCAGTACCCTCAACTCCGCCTGAAGCGAGGTTCCAAACAGGGGAAAGGTCCACATTGAGATCATAATCAGCCCACAACCCTGTTAAAGGTTCGTGCTCTATAGTCGCTTTGTCACTGATTCCTTTTGCTTCTAGGTAGCTATTTATTTTATTTGTGAGCTCTTGAGCATCATCGGCTTGAAACGTGGTGGTATATAATGTTGTGTCCGCAGTACGTTCGGTATCGTAGGTGCCGGAACCTTCCGGAGGTTGAAATAACTCGGCGACGGTATCTTCGTGGCCATGCTGGGTTTCGTTATCCACGGCGAATTCAAAGGTTTGCTCCATCGTGCCGTCAATATCTAACTGCGTTGTGGAAGTTAGAGAGTCTAAGGGCATACCACGGTTAAGCTTTATATATAGTTCGTCATTACTACGTTGTTGGTCGACGAGCTGCCACTGGTCGGGATAGTCGGTCGCCCCACTTAACTGACGGACATTGTCCGGATCGCAAATAGCATCACAGTTCCAATTTGAGCCTACATATTCAGTTACTACATCTGGGCTGTCCTCAGGTGTTACTTCGGTAGTTTCAAATGTTGCCTCTTCATTGGCTAATAATATTCGCATTCCGTTTTGAACCGACTCGGCGGAAGAAAATGTCACATTAACTTCACGAGGTTTTGGATTGCCTGTTTCCTGGTTTTCTACCGGGCCGGAATCCTCGACTGTGCCTGTGATACCGTCTAAGCCCTCGAGTTGTTCTACACGCTCGGTTACAAACTCATTTTGTACGGCAGTTGTATCCGGGGAAACAAGATAGTCCATTGCGATGTTGAATTCACCTGAGTCCAATATTTCGAAATCTAAATCTATCTCTTCGAACCGGCGATCTTCCGTCAAGCTAAAATTAATACGGGGCAGCGATGTCGCATTATCTACTTCTTCACCGTTGAAAACCACAGATGCAGTGCCATTGGAGGTTAGGACCGGAGTAGTGCCAGGCACTACTCCCTCTTCAATAAGCGCGTCCGATGCCCAGCCCATGAGCTCATCATTATAAAAGTCTTCTTCAAATACTATTGACGTAACGAGCTGCTGCTCATCGACCTGCACGTTCATATCGCGCTCGGACTCGGCAATGTCAGAGGCGTCTAGCAAAGACGTGATTTTATTGCGATAGTCAGCTACATCATCAAATTGCATAGTGAACGTCGCTTTGTAACCATCCTCTACTGACTCAATGCCCTCAAAGGCTAGCGCATCGGGAAGGTGGGATTGAAACGCTTGCTCAGCCGCATCTACACCTCCCGACAGAGTGTCTGCATCGCTTTCTGCCATAGTCAATACAAACTGACGTTCTCCGGAGTAGTTCTTATCAAGTTCTAGTTGTGTATTAACGTCAGCACCACACGCAGCCAAAAGCACGGCAGATGTTAGCGCAACGAGCAGCTTCAGAATCCCTGCTCGGCGACCGCTTGGCTTAGGGGACTGCTGGTTTGTAATGGATTGCACAGAAGAACTTTCAGTCATGTTGTAGCCGAATCGAGGAACCGAACGGCTTTGCTCCCAACTATCTTAACTAACGCTTACGGCTATTCCACCTAGGCGTGTTGCACTAAAGGCTATGCTCTCGTAAATACGATTCCCGCCCATTGCAACCCGACTCCACTTTGCTCCACCGCCCGAAAAAGATGGCGTACGACCAAGTTAAACCCGTTTTTTAGGTCCTAATGCGGCAGTGTCTTTGATGTTTTGTCACATTGTTCACATGACCAAAATTTTTTCCTCCACAGGCCTCCCCGTAGCTCCCCATCCTGCAGGAAATCCAGTCTCTAGCTTGTGAATACAACGAAGTTGGGGAGTCGCAGCTCTGTTTGAGTGGTGGCTAAATTCGAAGAAATGCTCGATAATGGGAGCGTAAATCTTGCGTGTGGGGCAAAGTGGGGTAAAGTGGGGTGATAAGAGGACGGTGATCGCAGAGCTTGAGAAATCGAGATCAGACAACGTTGGAGGTTGTGCCACATGTTTTTGGGTACATACACTCCGCGCTTGGATGAGAAATCTCGATTGATCTTGCCGGCGAAGTTCAGAGATGAACTATCTGACGGGCTGGTACTTACTAGGGGTCAGGAACGTTGTGTGTACGTGTTCTCAATGGAGGAGTTCCAGCGAGTACATGCACAGATGCGAGAAGCACCGCTCTCTTCGCGTCAGGCCAGAGACTATATTCGTGTCTTTTTATCCGGTGCCTCGGATGAAAAGCCGGATAAACAAGGCAGGATTACGATCCCTGCGCCGCTACGTGACTACGCGGGGCTCGATCGGGATGTTGCTGTTATTGGTGCTGGCACCCGTGCAGAAATCTGGGATCAGACATCCTGGAATGAGTACCTCACCGAGCAGGAGTCGGCATTTTCCGACACTGATGAGGAAGTCATCCCAGGGTTGTTCTAGTTCTTGGTAGACATAACTAAATTGCGACGAGTTCTCTTATTTCAGACCTCTATCCGGACAGCTGGCCTGCCTTCCCCTGGGCCAGGTGCACGGATGGGGATCTGAGGTAAGAGCCGTCACATCAGACCCTGTCGGTAACAGCGAAGGAGCGTAATGGCAGCTTTTGACCAAGACGGTCGAAATACTGGCCGAAACGTTTCAAGTGCTGCCCAACGTCATGTGCCTGTGATGGCCGACCGCGTCGTCGATCTTTTGGCCCCTGCGGTAGAAGCTGCCCGGCTTCAACAGCGTCAACCAATCCTCGTGGATGCAACATTGGGAATGGGTGGTCATACCGAACTAATGCTGCAACGGTTTTCGGACGCGATGGTTATTGGTATTGATCGTGACACTCAGGCTTTGGAGCTGGCACAGCAACGCCTTGAAACTTATAGCAGGCGTTATACAGGGTTTCACGGTACCTATGACGAGATACCAAAGGCACTAGCCACTGTTGGCGCCGAAACCGCCGATGGCTACCTATTTGACCTTGGCGTCTCGTCGTATCAACTAGATGTACGCGAACGTGGGTTTGCTTATTCATATGATGCACCGCTGGATATGCGGATGGACACCACAGCGCGGTTTAGTGCTGCTGACGTGGTAAATGACTACACACAACGCGACCTTGAGCAACTGATTCGACGATTTGGTGAAGAGAAATTCGCCCGCAGGATTGCTACTGCGATTGTGGAACGACGTAGCGATCAGGCCTTTTCTCGTACAGGGGATCTCGTCGAAGTGATTCGTAGCGCCGTACCTGCGGCAGCAGGACGTTCTGGGGGTCATCCCGCTAAACGTACCTTTCAAGCGTTGCGGATCGAAGTTAATGAAGAACTTAACATACTGCGTGAAGCACTTCCGGCAGCGCTAACAGGCTTGCGTATCGGTGGACGAATCGTGGTTATGAGTTATCACTCCCTAGAAGACCGCATCACCAAGAAGTTTTTTCAAGCACAAGCCACAAGTCTGACTCCACCCAATTTCCCTGTAGAGCTGGAAGAGCATGCACCGGTGGTCAAGGTGTTGACCCGTGGTACAGAAAAGCCGACCGAACAAGAAATAGCTGAAAACCCTCGCGCTGCTTCTGCCAAGGTACGTGCGGTAGAAAAAATTCGATTAACCAGGAGCAACGGATGACAACTTCCCCCTCAAACATCCGCGTATTGCACCCCGAATACTCAACGGACTCCACCGCGAAACAAATGGACGTGGATTACGCGCCTGACTCGGGTGCAGAGCCCAACAACGCGCCCGCCGAAGGTGTTTCTGAAGCTGAAAGTCGTCGAGATCAGCTCAAGGTCATCTCTGGGCAGCTAAAGCGAGCCCCGATTGGCTATAGCATTTTCGTATTGAGTATTCCGGTCATAGCGCTGCTTATCGTCCTGGTCGTAAACATCATCTTGTCTAACCGGCAATACGAAATGGTGGAGCTCGACAACGAACTGACAAATATTACGCAAAGCAATGAAGCTTTAGCACAAGATCTCTCACAGAAATCTGCTCCACAATCGGTTGCGCAACAAGCTGCCGAACTCGGTATGGTTCTACCCGGTACTCCCGCCTCTATTGACTTGGCCACGGGACAGATTTCGGGCTCTGCAAGTGCCGCTAAGAAAGACAATACGCCCACCAATTTCGTCGCTGAGCCAACCGTACAATCTGGTACGGGGACTCCCGCTGAAGTAGACGTCCCTACAGACGAAACCTCTGATCCAGTAACCGTTACAAACGAGGAAGTTCCTGGTCCAGAATCAGACACTATCAAAATACCTGGGCCTCAAACTGCAATGCCAGAATCAGATGTGACGAATTCTCCATCAAATAATGGCGTGGCAAACGGCGAGGTAGACGATTCGGTAGGTAGTCTTCAAGGACCCCAGGTTCGTCTTCCGGCCGACAACTAGTTCCGTCGTGTTAGACGACTATGTTGAAGGTAGGTGAGTCGTGTGCCGCAAGCGTCAGGTACTGGAACACAAAAATCCAGACTCAAAATAACCATGGTTTTGCTCATGGTTTGCTTGTTGGTACTGGGAGGCCGGCTGCTTTTTATCCAGGGAATTGACGCTGACAACCAAGCCCAACAGGCTATGGACCGTAGGACGAGACCAGTTACTCTTGCTCCAGAACGAGGTTCTATTCTCGACCGAAACGATGAAGTTTTAGCCGAGTCTGTGCAACGTTATGACATGGTCGTTGATCAACGTTTAGTACAAGATTCTCGGGTGTGGGACGACGAAACATCAGGGTATGTGGATCTTGACATCGACGAACAGCTCCACGAACTGTCTGAAGTATTAGATATTGACTATCCAGAACTCAAAGAGCTCATGGTAGGAGAACGGCCGTATCGCATCGTGTCTCGAGGGGTCACGCCTGAAGTAAAAAAAGAAGCACTAGACATTGGCATTCCGGGGTTGGTTTCTGAACCCGTAGCAGAACGTAGCTACCCCAACGGGGCCGTAGCTGGTCCCATTATTGGCTTTGCCGGTCATGATGGTCACGGTCTGGAAGGTGTCGAACGATCCCAAGATGAACGGCTTAGCGGTGAAGCTGGTGAACGCATCTTTGAAATTTCTGCCGACGGGGTACGGATACCTAACGCTTCCTTTTCTGAAACCCCTGCGGTCAATGGCAACGACGTGCGTTTAACAATTGATCAGGACGTATCCTGGTTTGCCCAAGAGGCAATCGCTGCAAAGGTGGATGAGTACAGTGCCAAATGGGGCAACATCGTAGTTATGGATGCCAAAACTGGTGAACTATTGGCTATGGCCGATTCAGAAAGCGTCGATCCCACAGATCCGACTGATACGGATGCAGAATTCTGGCGTCCGACCGCCATGTCACAAGCGTATGAACCGGGGTCGACAGGCAAAGCTGTGACATTTGCCTCGGCACTTGATGAGGGGGCTGTAACACCAGAACAAAAATGGACAGTACCTAATAAAGAAACCTTCAATAATGAAGAAATTAGCGACTCGATGCCGCATGATACCTTTGACATGACTACCGCCGGTATTTTTACGCGCTCATACAACACCGGAACAGTACAGGTGGCCACAGAGCTGAGTGCCGAGGAACGCTGGAAGCATATGAAGGATTTCGGAATCGGCGAACCGATCGACATAGGCATGACAACGGTTAATCCCGGATTATTTACGTCATGGGAAGATTGGGACCGTCGTCAACATTTCACTACAGCATTTGGGCAAGGTTATTCGCTTACTACCTTGCATACCACACGCATATTTCAGGCCTTAGCTAACGGCGGCAAGATGATGCCGCCCCGAATTATTGATTCCTATATTGATGAAGACGGTATTGAAACGGAGTGGGACGCCCCAACAGAGCCTAAACAAGTGGTCTCGGAAGAAACCGCTGACGAAATGCTCAAATTTATGGAAGGGGTAGTCCAAGAAGGTACCGCTACCGAAGCTCAAATCGATGGGTATCGAGTTGGTGGAAAAACCGGTACTGGTGAGGCGGCCGGGGATGCTGGCTATGATGGATACACCACGTCCTTTACAGGCATTGTCCCGCTTGACGACCCACAGTTTGTCGTCTCTGTGGCAGTGCATCGTCCCCAAGGTGACTGGAAATCGTGGCAAGTTACCGATACAGCAGCAGATGTGATGCAATATCTTTTGAGTAAATACTCTATTCCGCCCTCCGACTCCGGATCCCAGCACTACGATGTATTTACTGAAGACCCACAGGAAAGGCCATGGTAGCCCGCCGAGCGGACTGCCGTAAATAATTATGCTGCGACCAAAACACAAACCCGAAACGAATCTCTGCGAAATTATAGATCAGCTTGGGGGATATCACCCGATCACCTCAGGTAATACCGAAATCTCGGTAACGGGGATTTCTATGAATTCTAAAGTGGTGCAACCGGGTGACCTCTACGCTGCAGTAGCCGGTTCACAGCACCACGGGGCTGACTACATTGACCAGGCTATTGCTGCCGGGGCAGTTGCGGTACTCACCGATGCGGTGGGAATACGGCGTGTTCCTGATCAATATGCTGCTATCGTTGTTGATGATGTTCGTGGGGCCCTGGCCGATGCCGCAGCATTGATTTACGGTAATACCAACAGCCAACACCCAAAGGTTTATGGTGTGACGGGTACCAATGGCAAAACCACTACCACTTATTTCCTCGAAGCTTTGTTAGCTGCTGTGGGAAAGACCACCGGACTAATTGGTACTATTGAAACCCGAATTGCAGGGCAGTCTGTGCCCTCCCAGTTCACCACTCCCGAAGCGCCGGCTCTGCACAGTCTGATAGCACGAATGCGGGAGGCTAATGTATCGGCCGCCGCTATGGAAGTTTCATCGCATGCCATGGCCTATAAGCGCACCTTTGGACTGCGCTATGCCGTGGCAGGGTTTACCAACCTGACACAAGATCACCTCGACTTGCATGGCAGTATGGCCGAATACTTCGCTGCTAAAGCAATGTTATTTAATGATGAACACTCTGTACAACGAGTCGTCACACTTAATGGGGGAGCGGAACCAGTCTGGGGACAACAACTGGCTGACCAAGTGCCAAACGCGGTAACCCTCGATCTTGGTCCGGCCGCTGGTGCGCCGTCGTCCGTGCAAGACCCTACGTGGAAAATTCAGTCCATTCACCAGACGGGGCTGGGCCATCAGTTCACGTTAGAACACGAATCCGGGTACACCGTTACGACACGAGTTGGTATGCCGGGCAAATTTAACATAGCAAATGCAGCCTTAGCAGCAACCATGGTCTTTACTGGACACGATCGCGCTGAGTGGGACACCATCACCGCAGCGCTGCAAAACACAGAGAAATCGCCTTTCGATTCCTCTGTGCCTGGACGCATGGAAGTCATCGCGGATCAACCAACTGTGATCGTAGATTTTGCTCACAACCCAGACGGGCTGACCCAAGCGCTCAAAGCGGTAAACCATGCAAGTGCCCAACGCTACGATACCGGACGTACTATTATCATCTTTGGCGCCACCGGCCAACGTGATACAGCAAAACGTCCGCTCATGGGGCGCATTGCGGCCCAGCACGCCGATATTGTGATCGTTACCGACGACGACCCCCACGGCGAGGACCCTGCAACGGTACGCAAAGCTGTTGTAGATGGCGCCAGGGCATATGCAGCATCGTGTACCAATGGACCAGAAGTAATAGAAATAGCACCACGGGCAGCGGCGTTGGACCAGGCCATAAGCCTTGCCAGACCACAGGATACAATCTTGGCTGCTGGTAGAGGCCACGAGACACAACAAGATTTTGCCGGTGAAGTAATTGCAATCGATGATCGTGAAGTCCTGCGACAAAGTTTGGTTGATCACGGATTTATTACACACGGGTGTGCATCAACGGAAGATACTGACTAAAACGGTAAGGTCAATTGCGACATGATTGAACTCAATGCGAACCAGATTGCAGAAGCCACCGGCGGACGCCTGACATCCACCGTTGATGACACAGTAACCGTAACCGCTGCAGATATTGACTCACGGCAGGTTATACAAGACTCGTTGTATATCGCCCGGCGTGGCGAAGTCACTGACGGCCATAATTTTATCAGCTCAGCAAGACGGGCCGGGGCTAAACTAATCTTGGCAGAACGTGAAACTACTGATGAACGTGGGGACACGGACCCGGCAATTATCGTAGACGATGCCACCGTGGCGATGGGGTCGTTGGCCCACTACATCGTAGAAAAAATCCGTAATCACTCCGAAACAACCGTCATCGGCATTACCGGTTCAGTAGGCAAAACTTCTACCAAAGACGCACTGGCACAACTATTAGCCACACAAGGCCCCACAGTAGCTCCCCAGGGTTCCTATAACGGTGAGACCGGATTGCCACTGACCATCTTCAACGCGGATCTTGACACACGCTATCTGATTGTAGAAATGGGCGCTGATCGCATTGGTAACATCAAGCAACTGACCAACATTGTGCGCCCCGATATTTCCGTTGCACTCATTGTCGGTACGGCGCACGCGCAGAGTTTTGGTTCAGTAGAGAATATTGCGAAAACCAAGGGAGAAATCGTTGAAGCGCTTGGCTCAGGCGGTACCGCTGTGCTGAATGCAGACGACATCAATGTCGCTAATATGGCATCTCGGGTCCCTGCTGAAGCCAATACGCTCTGGTTCTCTGCGGCATTTGCCCCTCCAAACCGCGAACAGCTCATCTATGCAGCCAATGCCTCAACCACGGATAACGAAAACCCGTGTTTTACGCTGCAGTATCTAACTGATACCGCAAACCACCAGGACCGCGAGGGGCATGATGTTACAGCAAATATGATTGGTGAGCACCACACCACCAATCTGCTAGCCGCTAGTGCTGCGGCATTTGCTGCAGGTATGAGTTTAGACAAAATCGCCCAGGTGCTCCCAACTATTGGTCCTGCCTCCGCCCATCGAATGGCTCGAACTGATAGGCCAGATGGCATCACCATTATTGATGACGCTTATAACGCTAACCCAGAATCCATGCGTGCTGGACTTAAGACTCTTGCCATGCTGGGACGTAACACAGGACGTCGCACATGGGCTGTGCTAGGCCCAATGCTTGAACTTGGCGACCAACACGCTAAAGAACACATCCTGCTGGGTGAAACTGTAGTGCGGTTAAATATTGATCAGTTGGTTGTTGTGGGAGACGAGGCACGTGCCCTGTATACCGGTGCGGTAAATGAAGGCTCTTGGGGTGATGAGGTTGATCATGTCCTTACAAACGACGAAGCGTTTGAGCTATTATCTCAACTCGTTGAACCCGGAGATATCATTTTCGTCAAGGGTTCTAATGGTGCCCGCCTATGGGAACTCGCCGACAGATTGACCACCCATGATTTGGTTGGCCACAAGGAGATGCCGTAAGTGATTGGATTACTGTTAGGCGCTGTACTTGGCGCGTTCCTCACCGTCGTAGGGACCCCTTTATTTATTCGGTTGCTGCATAGGCGCGGATATGGACAGATTATTCGCGATGACGGACCAACTAGCCACGCCACCAAGCGCGGAACCCCCACCATGGGCGGGGTCGTAATCGTGTTAAATTTCGTAGTCGTGTACTTTATTACCCACTGGATTATGACTTTGCTGGAACTAGAAAACTCCGGCATTACCGTCTCAGGACTATTGTTGTTATTCCTGACAGCGGGTATGGGTCTGATCGGTTTCTTGGACGACTACATAAAAATCTCTAACCAGCGATCCCTGGGACTTACACCTACCGGTAAAATTGTCGGCCAGGGAGCAGTAGGGGTTGCATTTGCTGTTCTCGCTTTAAACTTTCCGAACGGCCAAGGGCTCACGCCTGCTTCAACGGCAATTTCAGTGTTCCGAGATACCTCGTTGGACTTCGCTTTTGCCGGTGCGATTATAGGCGCGATACTTTTTGTTCTGTGGTCCAACCTAATTACAACGGCCACCACCAACGCCGTGAACCTCACCGATGGGCTCGATGGATTAGCTACCGGAGCTGTGGCTATGGTGTCAGCCGGATATATGCTGATAACCCTATTTCAGAGCAACCAGGCCTGCTCTGGGCCGACGGAAGCCGGCGGCTGCTATCAAGTCCGTGACGCCATGGATCTTGCGCTGCTGGGAGCCATCCTTGCCGGTGTACTATTGGGGTTTCTATGGTGGAATACCTCCCCGGCAAAGATTTTTATGGGCGACACAGGTTCGCTGGCTCTAGGGGGTGCCCTGGCAGGTTTTGCTATCTTTTCCAAAACCCAACTTCTGCTAATCATATTGGCCGGGCTTATGGTGGTCATTGCTGCATCAGTGATCATTCAAGTGGGATACTTCAAGCTATCCGGAGGTAAAAGAGTCTTCCTAATGGCCCCACTACAACACCATTTTGAACTCAAAGGTTGGGCAGAAGTCACCGTAGTTGTACGGTTCTGGCTTATTGGGCTGGCGTTCGTTATTTCCGCACTGGCCTTGTTCTACACCGAATGGGTGGTTCTTCGATGAGTATCGACCTTGACAGTCTCACCAGCTGGGACGCCGACTGGTCACAACTGTCAGTAGTAGTAACCGGTATCGGCGTCACTGGATTTTCTGTGGCCGATACACTGGCTGAACTCGGTGCTGCTGTGCTTGTGCTTGATGGTAAAGACACGGTTGAAAATCGACAGGCCGCAGATACGCTCAAAATAGTGGGGGTCAAAGACGTCCTGCTTGGAGACAATGCGGTTGCCGGCCTGCCAGAGGCTAGTGCCATTGGCAACAAAATTGACCTTGTTATTACCTCACCGGGCTGGCGTCCGAAACATCCCGTATTAGAAGCAGCTCGGAAGGCTGCTATCCCCATATGGGGTGACGTGGAGTTCGCTTGGCGGGTACGGCAACGCGAAGGTAAACGTACCGCCAAATGGTTAGTGCTTACCGGTACCAATGGTAAGACCACCGTGGCGACGATGGCCGAATCGATGGCACGAGCCCAAGGATTAGACGCCGTCGCCGTTGGTAATGTCGGAACACCGATTTTAGACGCCATTCGTTATCCAGATGGTTTCGATGTATTAATCGTAGAACTCTCCTCATTTCAATTGCACTGGATACAACACATCGAACCTGAAGCCTCCGTCGTATTGAACTTGGCAGAGGACCACCTAGATTGGCACGGCGGCTACGAAAACTATAAGGCTGCTAAAGCAAAGATCTACGAAAATACTCGCCTTGCTGCGGTCTTCAACGCTGAGCAACCCGAAACCATGCACATGGTAGAAAATGCTGAAGTCATTGAAGGCTGCAGAGCCATTGGAATCACAACGGACACGCCTCAGCGTTCCATGGTAGGCGTTGTTGAGGATTTGCTCGTGGATCGAGCCTTTTTAACAAACCGGCAGACGCAGGCATTGGAACTGGCAGAGTTTGCCGATCTGGGGACTCCAGCACCTAAACATATGATCTTTAATGCTCTAGCTGCAGCGGCCCTCGTCCGCGCAATCGGTGTAGAACCTGCTGCAGTACAAGCAGGGTTGCGCAACTATGAGCCTGAACCGCACAGAATACAATCGGTAGCACACTTCCACGATGTTTTGTGGGTCAATGATTCCAAAGGTACAAATCCGCATGCCACAGACGCGGCTCTTGCCACCTATAATCCAATTATTTGGGTTGCAGGAGGAATATCGAAGGGCGCCTCATATGACAAGTTGGTTAAAACTCATAAGGAGCATCTCAAAGCGGTTATTCTAATCGGTACTGATCACGCCGGGCTTGTTGATGCTTTGCGACGGCACGCGCCCAATGTGCCGGTCTACGCCGACTACCTCAACGACAGTACGATAGAGGTTACAAATGGCCCGGCAGTCATGCGCGAAGTAGTGAATCTGGCCAACCATTTAGCTGAACCAGACGACACTGTACTGTTATCTCCGGCAGCAGCCTCGATGGACCAGTTTGCAAATTATAAGGTCCGCGGTGAAGCCTTTACAGAAGCAATCGCCTCCTTACTATCCGACATTAATTATCCAGGCCATTAAACGAGCCGATCCACGAGGAGCGCGACATGACCAAGGGCCCAACACCGCGGATTGCACGTGCGTGGGACTGGTTGACCGGGGCGCATTCAAAAAAATCCGCGTACTGGCTCATCCTCGGTCCCACGATCGCACTAACGGCGATCGGCGTGGTCATGGTACTTTCAGCTTCCTCGGTGGAATCTATTGGTGGCGCCGGCTCATTTGCATCGCTTAGTTCCCAAGGGCTTTATGCTGTGGTTGGCCTGGTAATGCTATTCTGGATGGGCAAATGGCGTCGTCAAACATATCATAAGCTCGCTGTTATCCTATTGCTGATAAGCATCGTGATGCTAGCTTTGGTTTTCACGCCCTTAGGTGTTGAAGTTAACGGTAACCGTAACTGGATTCGTTTAGGCAGTTTCTCCTTCCAACCAGCCGAAGGGGCAAAACTGGCATTTTGTGTTTGGGCAGCTTATGCACTGAAGGAAAAGCTTAAGACGAAGGCCTTTGGTAAAGACTTACTGGTACCAGTCGTCTTTCCTTTTGGCACTGTGATTGTTCTACTGGTTATGGGTGGTAAAGACCTAGGTACCGTGCTGATTATTCTGATGATTATCGCCACGATTTTGTACTTAGGCGGCATGCGCACCAGTTATTTACTGATCACCGCGGTGGTTGGGCTAATTGGCGTCATACTAGCAACCATGCAATCGGATACTCGCATGATGCGCATCGATGCATGGTTAGGTAACTGCAGTCATCCAGCTGATCCCTGTTATCAATATGAACAAGGGATATTTGCATTAGCATCCGGCGGCTGGTTTGGTGTCGGCTTGGGCCAATCGCGGCAAAAATGGTCTTATATACCCGAAGCCGGTAATGATTTTATTTTTACTATCCTCGGAGAAGAACTAGGTCTGATAGGTGCATTTCTTGTCTTGGGGCTGTTCATCACCCTCGGCATTGGGATGTTTCGTGTAGCTTACAACACGGACGATAACTTCGTACGGATAGCCACCGGAGGCATCATGGCATGGCTGTTAGGTCAAACGTTTATGAACATCGCTATGGTCACTGGAATGTTGCCAGTTATCGGCGTGCCGCTACCATTTATTTCAGCGGGAGGTTCCGCACTACTTATGAGCATATTGGCAGTTGGAGTCGTACTGTCTTTTGCCAGAGATCAAGCGCAAGAGCTCAAAGAAACACGACGTGATACAGAAGGACAGCTCGCCACCATAGAAAGCGTAAAATCAACACAATGAATGCCATGATGAACGTAGTTTTTACAGGCGGAGGAACAGCCGGACACGTGTCACCCATGCTGGCGATGGCTGACGCCCTAGTGCGACGCCATCAAAATTCACCAGTCGACGTCGATATTTTAATGATCGGCACCGCCCAAGGGATGGAAGCCACGCTTATTCCTGACGCAGGTTATCCCTTTGCCACAGTGGAAAAAGTACCCATGCCGCGTACCGTTTCCGCGGAATTGCTCTCGGTGCCCTTCAGATTGCGCAAAGCAATTAAACAGGCGAAAAAACTTTTGCGTGAACATAAAACTCAGGTGGTCGTGGGTGTGGGAGGCTATGCCGCGACACCAGTATATTTGGCAGCCCGTGCACTAAAGATCCCGGTTATTGTGCATGAAGGAAATGTGCGCCCGGGGTTAGCAAACAAACTTGCCTCCCGCTTTGCCACGGTGGTTGCCTGTGCTTTTGCCGACACTGACCTACCCGGAGCTATTCACGTCGGTATGCCAATGCGAGCTAGCGTTACTGCTTTGCCAGTCGGTCCAACGATGAAAGCTGAATCGCGCCGGGCCTTAGGCCTCGATCCTGATAAAACGACACTGGTAGTCACTGGAGGCTCATCCGGCGCACTCAATATCAATACAGCGGTGTCAGGTGCCCTAGACGCATTATTAGCTACCGGGGCTCAAATACTGCATCTAACTGGTCGTGAAAAAGTAGTAACCAACGATGACGGAACAGCCGTGACCCGCCCAGGATACATTCAACTGGAATATATTGATGGGCTAGCCAAGGTCTATCAAACGGCAGATCTCATTGTTGCCCGCGCCGGGGCAGGAACGGTCCATGAGATTGCAGCCATTGGGCTGCCCTCAGTGCTTGTGCCACTCCCCATTGGTAATGGCGAGCAGGAACTTAATGCTGCCGGCCTAAAGGAATCCGGTGCGGCGGTGGTCGTTGCCGATGAGGATTTCACAGCCCAATGGGTCACAACCCGGCTGCCGAACCTACTGACCGACCAACCACGTCTGGAATATATGGCACAAACCGCAAAAAATCTTGGCATTACTGACGCCGCTGAAACAATGGCCACCATCATCACCGAAACGAAAGTCGCCCGATGACCAACAGCGAAATTCCTGTTTTGCAAGCAATTAATCATGCTCACTTTTTGGGCATCGGCGGGGTAGGGGTATCAGGTATTGCCCGCATCTTTGCCGCCCGTGGTATCACCGTGACCGGCACTGATTCAAAAGATCTTCCTGTCATAGAAAAACTGCGTGCACATGGCGCTACCGTTTATGTTGGCTACGAAGCGGAAAATATTGCCCGTGCAACAAGCGATACTGGCAAACCCATAGACCTGATCATCGCCTCCACCGTGGCCGGACCGGATAACCCCGAGCGTCAAGCGGCTGAAAGTGCAGGTATTCCTGTGTATCACCGTTCTCAGGGTCTTGCCGCAGCAATGGAAGACAAACACGTTTTTACCGTGGCTGGTACTCACGGCAAAACTACAACATCGTCGATGGCGGCCGTCGTATTTGATCATGCCGGTACACAACCATCATTCGCCGTGGGCGCCGCAATTGCCAACCTTGGAACTAATGCCGATCACGGAGCGGGGGACTGGTTTATTGCAGAGGCTGACGAGTCAGACGGCTCGTTGCTGAATTACTCGCCCGATATTTCAATCATCACCAATATTGAAGCCGACCACCTGGACTACTACGGGACCGAAGCGGCAGTTCATCAAGTTTTCACCGATTTCGCTGCTCAAATTCACCCCGACGGCGCCCTAATAATTTGTGCTGACGATGAAGGTGCAGCGGCCCTTGCTCAACGTCATCGCGATGCTCATACAGTCCAGACCCCACGGGCGACAGTTTATACCTATGGGCTGGCTACCAACATGAATCCCCAGGGCGATACAACAACGCATGGTCGACCCTTGGATTTAGCTATTACTGATATCCAACCTGATTCTACCGGCACTGGCCAACAGGTGACTTACCGCTTTAGCGATGGCACTCACCAGGTCGTCCAGCTAACCACGCCGGGGATCCATAACGCGCTCAATGCCGCGGGAGTTTTATTAGCTGCGGTGTTGGCAGATATTCCCGCCAGCGTGGCTGCCCAAGGTCTAGCCAGCTTTAGTGGTTCGGCTCGGCGTTTTGAGCATCATGGCACTGTTAACGACATCCGTGTCTACGATGATTACGCCCATCATCCCACTGAAGTGGAAGCTGCAATTTCTGCGGCCAATATCATGGCCGCAGGTAACAGAGTCCATGTTATCTTTCAGCCACACTTGTATTCACGGACCCGCGATTTCGCCTCAGACTTCGCGGCAGCGTTGTCACTCGCATCGACTGTTCGAGTGCTAGAAATTTACCGTGCACGCGAAACACCACTTGAGGGAATCAGTGCACAACTCATTACGCAACAACTATCCGAAACACTGACTTCTCGCTACCCTCAGGCGCGTGAAGTTGCCACGCGGAACGCTGCTGTAGCATCGGTAGTACAAGCCGCGACCCCAGGCGATATTATATTAACTCTGGGCGCTGGCAACGTGAACCAGCTGATTGACGACATTTTAGCTGGACTCAACCAGTATCATCGTTAGTACCTATGTCTGATAACTCACATAATAACGCCAACCAAACGGACAAGGTCAGCGAAAAATTCCCAGGGCTTGCGGCCAACAAACCTAAAAAAGCTATCTCAGTCCAACGGCCAGTGGATACAGACGAAAAAACCGTAACCGAAACCGGCCTCGACGGCAACATTGTCGAGGTGGCTGGGGCTAATGAGGAATCCACGACCTCAGCTAAAGATAATCTCCTGGAGCTACCTCTTAGTCCGGTTCAACGCAGAAACAAAAGACGTCGGATTATTCTGTTAAGCGTCATTGCGGCGGTTGTACTAGCCATCGGTGGTTGGGCTGTACTGTTTTTTTCACCCGTGCTGGCGATCGAAGACATTAGCTATGAGGGCCTAGACCTGGTAACCGAGTCGAATGCCCAAGAACGTACTGCCGAATTGCAAGGCAAACCACTGCCACAGGTAACTGATCGCAGTGTTACAAAGTTATTTGAGTCCAACCCGGCTGTTGAAGACGTAAGCCTGCGAGCCGAGCCACCTCATGGGCTGGTTGTCACCGTCAATGAGTATCAGCCCATCGCGATGACTCCGCGCGATAAAGAATATGTCGTCTTTTCAGATGACGGCACGGAGCTTGCGACCATTACGTCGAAAAAAGCCCAAGAATTCGATTTGCCTGTAGTCGCTTCGGCAGCCGATGTGGAGGACGAAGAGGTTTTCCAAACCATTACAGAAGTCCTGGGCTCACTACCTGATAGTATACGCGACAACGTTCGTTCAGCCTCAGGTTCTTCCATCGACTCGATTGAACTGGAATTAAACTCGGGTAAAACCGTGATGTGGGGTAGTAATGAGGAAGCCGCCAAGAAAGTCAAAGTCCTAGAAGCATTAATGGGGATCGAAAAAGATGAAGCGGCAGATATTTCGGAATATGATGTCTCAGCGCCTGACTCACCAGTAACCCGATAGATTAGGCGGGATTTTGCGCTCATCGTTCCGACACACTGATCATGGTCATTGCCAAGCTGATAGTGTGGGCATATTGTGTGCTAGTGAAGGAAACTTGGACGCAGCTTGAACTTCGTCCCACCCACGAACGCAGAATAGGGATCATATCGTGAGCTCACCCCAGAACTACCTGGCCGTCATCAAAGTTGTTGGTGTCGGCGGCGGCGGCGTCAACGCCGTCAACCGAATGATCGATGTCGGACTACGCGGCGTTGAGTTCATTGCCATAAACACCGACGCCCAAGCGCTGCTAATGTCCTCGGCAGAAGTCAAACTCGATGTTGGTCGAGAATTGACACGTGGCTTAGGAGCTGGTGCAGATCCAGAAGTAGGCCGACAAGCGGCAGAAGACCACGTAGAAGAGATTGAAGCGGCCCTCAAAGGCGCCGATATGGTGTTTGTAACTGCCGGTGAAGGAGGTGGCACCGGCACCGGTGCAGCGCCTGTCGTTGCTCGTGTAGCCCGTTCACTGGGTGCTCTCACCATCGGTGTGGTGACTCGTCCGTTCACCTTCGAAGGTCGTCGTCGTGCTACTAATGCCGAAACTGGTATTGAAACGCTGCGTGATGAAGTTGACACGCTCATTGTGATTCCAAACGACCGACTGCTATCGATCTCGGACCGCTCTATCTCTATTATGGAGGCGTTCGAAGAGGCAGATAAGGTGCTGTTATCGGGTGTTCAGGGTATAACCGACCTCATCACCACCGCAGGGCTCATTAACCTTGACTTCGCAGATGTTAAGTCTGTGATGCAAGGTGCCGGATCAGCATTGATGGGGCTAGGCGCTGCCCAGGGCGAAAACCGTGCCGTAGAAGCCACTGAAGCAGCTATCGCGTCGCCACTGCTGGAGGCTTCAATTGATGGAGCTCACGGTGTGTTGCTATCCATCCAGGGCGGGACCGATATGGGGCTGTTCGAAATTAACGAAGCGGCCCGCATGGTGCAAGAGGTTGCCCACCCAGAGGCGAATATTATCTTTGGTGCAGTTATCTCTGACAACCTGGGTGACGAGGTACGCGTTACAGTAATCGCTGCAGGCTTTGATGACCCTGTAAACGGGGCTCAAAATAATGGTGCCGGGCAGGTGGCGGCTCCGGTAGCTCCTGTGGCATCCATTAGTCCGGTCAGCGCTCCTGAGTCCAATGAACGTGAAGCCTCAGAGGAAGAAACAACCCAGGATGCTCAAGACGAGCAAGAAAAGCGTAACGTTGAACCGTTGCCGACCGTTGTAGAGTCATCTAATAAGGGTAACGACGATCTGGATGTCCCAGATTTCCTCAAGTAAGTCGCTGATTTACCAGCATAAGACACAGACCGGTCACAACGTTGGGTTTACCTCGGTCCATGCGGGAAACATGTCTTTGACCGTCTTGGATGATGGACAGACCGTTCAAGATACCGCGTCTAACCGTCGTATGCTGGAAGACGAGCTTGGCATTGAGACCGGGACTACCAGGTTTTTAACCCAAACTCATTCTGCAAACGTACTTGAAGCAGGAAACTGTGGCTGGGCTGAACAGACAACGATAGGCGAAGGCGATGCGGTTGTGTCACCAGATGGAACTGATCCCATTGCCATTCTGGTGGCAGACTGTTTGCCGGTGGCCTTCACAACAGATTACGGTCCCACAGCGATTGCACATGCAGGCCGCGTTGGTCTCTTAGCCGGAATATTAGAAAATACTGTTCAGCGGCTCAAAGCGTTGGACGCCGATAAGACGGGTACCATTAAAGCCACTATCGGCCCGGGGATTTGTGGTCAGTGTTATGAAGTTCCAGCCGATATGCGGGAACAAGCAGCTCAACGACATCCGAAAATCTATGCTGAGACCACTTGGGGCACTCCTGCTCTTGACCTGCCGGCAGCTGCGGAAGCTATCTTGACTCAAACCGGAGTTAGGGTTCATCGGGTAGACACCTGTACCCGAAAAGAGCCAACGCTGTACTCCCACCGTCGCCAGCCAGGTAGCGGACGAATCGCTGGTATCGTATGGAAATCGGCTGATTCGTACTGAGAGAGTACGACACACCGCACAAAACCACGTATTTCCCAAGCTTTTAGTTCGTTGTCGACTAGTGTCGATAGTGTCCTAGAACCATCAAGGATTTGAGGTGCGCATGGTTAGCGGATTAAGGAAAGCCATGATCCGAATGGGTCTGGCCGATAGCGACGAAGCCTATGAGCAAGAGCTGATAGAACAAGACCGTAAAATGGGTTCCTCGCTAGCCCAGGAAGACCCGGAACCAACGGCAACCGAACATACTAAAGAACCCATCAAACCCGAGGACCCACCAACGCGTGGTCCACGACCAGTACCAGACGAAGATGATGACTACCGGGCTCCGGTCACACCGATCAAACGTGTGGTCCAGACCCGAGAGGAAAACGCTGAAGTGCACAAACTGCGTACCATCCATCCGCGCTCGTATAATGATGCGAAACTCATCGGTGAGGCGATTCGGTCCGATGTTCCGGTTATTATCAATGTAACGGATATGTCCGAGTCCGAAGCCAAACGATTAGTTGACTTTTCTGCTGGGCTTGCGTTTGGGGTACACGGTGCCATTGAGCGCGTGACCAATAAGGTCTTCCTACTGACTCCTACCAACGTTGAAAACGTAGTCGAAGGTCATTCCTCAGCCTCCCAGGACGAAGATTTCTTCGACCAGGCCTAAAGAAATATCAATCGTATTGAATCACCAGAAAAAGGAACCTGAGGACACGTGCACGTAATTTGGACCACCTTGTATCTGGTTGCCACCATTTACTTTTTTATCCTCGTTGTGCGCATCCTCTATTCTTTGGTGAATGCTTTCGTTCGCGACTGGAGACCTCGCGGAATAAACCTGATTATTGCTGAGGTCGTCATGACGGCAACGGACCCGCCGCTACGTTTTTTCCGCCGGTTTATCCCACCTCTGCGCCTCGGGCCAGTTTCGCTGGATCTATCCTTTATCGTGGTGTTTTTCATTGTGATGATTATCCGTTTTGTTGCGTTACAAGCCGCAACCTGATATCACAATTAAAGCGAAATTGTTGAAACTATAAGATATTTTTCTGAATCGCCGCGTAAACTACTCGTTTATTGTTTCACGGTGATAATGTATTCGTCAGATGCATAAGTAGACTAGAGTTTTCACTTGAACTACTCATGAGAAAACTATGGTTTTCTAAATTTGTACATGACCAAGTAATTGGGGTGACCACATGGCTCTCACGCCGGAAGTTGTAGTCAACAAAAAATTCCAAGTCACGAAGTTTCGTGAAGGCTACGACCAAGACGAAGTAGACGATTTCCTCGACGAGATCGTTGAGGAATTACGCCGTCTAAATCAGGAGAACGACGATTTGCGTCGTCAAGTGGCAGAGCTAGAAGCTCAGACCGGTGAAGAAGCACCTGTACCTGCCCCCGTTCCAGCTGGCGATACTGACGACGAAACTGCTACTTCGGCCGTTGATTTGCCTGTGGTGGAAGCAGAGCCTGAAGCGGAAGACGAAACTCCGCCGGCCCCTGAACCTGAAGCCGAAGCTTCAGAAGCGGCTGTGCCTGCTGCACCCGCAGCCCCTGGCCAGGAAACGAGCGCGGAGTCGGCCGCCGGTGTGTTGGCCATGGCACAACGCCTGCATGATGAATATGTTGCTGATGGTGAACGCAAGCGTGATGAAATAGTCTCAGAAGCTGAGCGCGAAGCAAATCGTCTTGTTACCGAAGCGGAAGAAACATCCCGTAAGACTCTTGCTGACTTTGAACAACGCAAGACAATTTTGGAGCGCGAAGTCGAGGAACTACGAGGCTTCGAACGGGACTACCGTTCACGGCTTCGTTCATTCATCGAAAACCAATTACAAGACCTGGATTCACAGGCTCGAGTCACAGACTAGACCTGGGTTTCCAAACAAC
This sequence comes from Candidatus Yaniella excrementigallinarum, assembly GCA_019113675.1. Classification (GTDB taxonomy): domain Bacteria; phylum Actinomycetota; class Actinomycetes; order Actinomycetales; family Micrococcaceae; genus Yaniella; species Yaniella excrementigallinarum. The sequence continues at coordinate 9,407 of DXHA01000080.1, read as the reverse complement.
TTCCGCATTCCAGTTGCCGCGGACCGATGGTCGGTTATTTTACGTAAATAGCCGGCCATCAGTGCGTGAGACACCAGAAAGCCCGGCCAAAGGAGCCAATGTGGTCAATACCGGCCAACAGGTCGTACAACGGTCTTGGTGGATCGCATTGTTCCCCATGGTCGTGGCTTACGTTGCTGATCTATGGTCAAAAGAAGCAGTGCTTGCCACAATGGAGCAGGGTGAGAGCAGAGCCGTCCTTGAGCCTCTGCTGTACTGGCGCTTTATCCGAAACCCGGGTGCTGCTTTTTCTATTGGTGTTGAGTACACTTGGATTTTTACTATCGTCCAAGCAGTCGGTCTCATTGTTGTCACGTATCTGATTTTGCGGCGTGCTCGGACGACCACCTGGCTGATTACGCTTGGTGCATTAGCTGGCGGAATAGCAGGAAACCTGACGGATCGTCTTTTCCGGGAGCCAGGTTTTGGCGTTGGTCACGTCATTGATTTCATTTCAGTTCCGAATTTCGCGATATTCAACGTAGCGGACTCTTTTATAGTGGTATCCATTATCGTCATAGTCCTTTTGGTCATGGTGGGTAAAACTATGGACGGTATGCCAGAAAAGACCGCTGAATCGTCATCTCATGACAACACTTGAGCCCGGTAATCACTCATTTACTATCACGGCCCCGACTCGTGTTGATGCTGCAGTCGCGCATGCCGTGGGGATATCACGTACGAAAGCTGTCCAATGGATCGAACGGGATTTAGTGACGGTGGGTGATGTCATTGCGCGAAAATCCACCAAACTCGCGGTCGGCGACACAATTATAGTTGCTGTGCCAAATGACCCTGACCCGTTAGAGGTGAAAGCTGAAGTCGTGCAAGACCTGACTGTGATTGCTGATGAGACAGACTATGTTGTGGTAGATAAACCAGTAGGAGTGGCAGCACACCCTTCGCAGGGTTGGCGTGGCCCTACTGTAGTTGGCGGCCTGGCAGCTTTAGGCATTCGAATTGCTACCTCAGGACCTCCGGAACGGCCCGGTATAGTACAACGTCTAGATGTTGGCACATCGGGATTGATGGTTGTGGCAAAGACTGAAATTGCCTATAGCCGGCTCAAACAAGCTTTCCGTGATCGAACACCAGATCGTAACTATCATGCACTCATTCAAGGTATTCCCGATCCTACAGATGGCACCATCAACGCTCCGATTGACAGACAACCCGGCTACGAATGGCGTTTTGGGGTGGTCGAAGGCGGCAAAGAAGCCATCACCCAATACGAAACTATAGAGGCGTTCGGTCCGGCAACGCTTGTTGATGTGCAATTACATACCGGTAGAACCCACCAAATCAGAGTGCACTTCTCGGCTCTTCAGCATCCGTTGGTGGGGGACCTCACTTATGGCGCTGATACACAGCTGGCTGCAGATTTAGGGTTGACCCGACAATGGCTGCATGCGGTCGGGCTTGGGTTTGCTCATCCGGTGACCGGACAGTACGTGAGCTATAGTTCGCAGTATCCAGCTGACCTTGGCTATGCGTTGGAACGTTTACGATACTGAGGCTAGACTGACAGACGCTAGAGCAACATTTACCTGGAGGTCGACAGTTTCATGGCCGGTAGTTCAACGGGGAAACGTGATGGTTTTGTGCACCTTCACACGCATACTGAATACTCCATGCTGGATGGTGCCGCCAAACTTGACGAACTGTTTGCAGAAGCAAATCGGCTAGGCCAAGAAGCACTAGCTATTACCGATCACGGGTATCTGTTTGGAGCCTACGACTTTTGGAACAGAGCACAACAACACGGTATTAAACCCATTATCGGCATGGAAGCGTATTTAGCCCCAGGCCAACAACATCGATCAGATAAGACACGTATTCGGTGGGGTGATCCAGACCAGCGTTCCGATGATGTTTCAGGTGGCGGGGCTTATACCCACATGACCCTGTTATCTAAGAATAATACTGGTATGCATAACCTTTTTCGGATGGGTACTCATGCCTCTTTGGATTCGGTTTATGCAAAGTGGCCGCGTATTGACCGTGAGTTACTGAATGATTATTCCGAAGGTATTATTGCTACTACTGGCTGCCCTTCTGGCGAGGTGCAAATTCGACTTCGCCTGGGCCAATATAAAGAGGCATTGGAAGCAGCAGCAGAGTTCCGCGATATCTTCGGCAAAGATAACTTCTATGTCGAAATTATGCAGCACGGTCTGTCGCTGGAACGCCGGGTCATCGGGGACCTGCTTCAGATTTCCAAAGACCTTAATCTACCACTGGTTGCAACCAACGATTTGCACTATACACACCAGCACGATTCCAAGCATCACGAAGCGTTATTAGCCCTTCAGTCAGGCTCGAAATTAAGCGAACCTACCTATGACGAAGGTGGTTCACGGTTTGCCTTTTCGGGCAACGATTACTATTTAAAATCAGCTGCGGAAATGCGTGCACTGTTCCCAGAACTCCCCGAAGCTGCAGACAATACCCTGCTCATTGCCGAACAGTGTGAAGTCAGCTTTGACACCGAGGCTAACTACATGCCCCGTTTCCCGACCCCAGAGGGAGAGGACGAAACTAGTTGGCTAATTAAAGAAGTTAATAAGGGCCTGCGTGATCGATACCCTAACGGTGTACCAGCACACGTACAAAAGCAGGCCGATTACGAACTCGATGTCATCATCAATATGGGGTTTCCAGGATACTTCTTGGTAGTTGCTGACTTTATTAACTGGGCGAAGAACCAGGGGATTCGAGTAGGTCCAGGACGAGGCTCTGGAGCTGGTTCTATGGTTGCTTACGCCTTACGTATTACCGAACTAGACCCGCTAGAACACGGCCTTATTTTCGAACGGTTTTTAAATCCTGACCGTGTTTCCATGCCGGATTTCGATGTAGATTTTGACGATCGGCGTCGAAATGAAGTCATCGAATACGTCACTGAGAAGTATGGTGATGAGCGGGTGGCGATGATTGTTACTTACGGCACCATCAAAACCAAACAGGCGCTCAAAGATTCAGCTCGTGTCATGGGCAAACCTTTTTCAATGGGTGAGCAACTTACTAAAGCCTTGCCTCCAGCTGTGATGGCAAAAGATATTCCACTTGCCGACATCGAAAATCCCGAAGCGCCTCGGTACTCGGAAGCTGGAGAATTCCGCGAATTATTGCAAACCGACCAAGAGACCCAAGAAGTTTTTGAAACTGCTAAGGGGATCGAAGGACTCATCCGGCAGTGGGGTGTTCATGCTGCCGGCGTGATCATGTCCTCTGAACCAATTATCGATGTGATCCCATTAATGCGGCGCCTTGTCGATGGTCAGGTTATCACCCAGTTCGATTACCCTACAGCTGAAACCCTGGGGTTAATCAAAATGGACTTTCTGGGGTTGCGCAACCTTACCGTGATATCGGATGCGGTAGAGAACATTCAACTTAACCGTGGTTTCACATTGGATCTTGAAGCGTTGGAGTTGGATGATAGCGCATCCTACGAGTTATTGGCCCGTGGCGACACGCTAGGTGTATTTCAGCTGGATGGCGGACCAATGCGTTCCCTGCTGAAATTGATGCGTCCAGACAACTATGAAGACATTTCGGCAACCCTGGCGTTGTATCGCCCGGGACCGATGGGTGCTAATTCACACAACAACTATGCACTGCGCAAGAATGGGCTTCAAGAAGTTACTCCAATTCATCCTGAATTGGAAGAACCGCTAGAAGAAATTCTTGGCGTGACCTACGGACTGATTGTGTATCAGGAACAAGTTATGTCCATTGCTCAAAAGGTCGCGGGATATTCTCTTGGCCAAGCCGATATTTTGCGTCGGGCGATGGGCAAAAAGAAAAAAGCCGAACTGGATAAACAGTACGTAAGCTTCCAACAAGGTATGTTGGATAATGGTTATTCCCAAGAAGCTATTACTGCTCTCTGGGATATCTTGCTGCCGTTCTCTGACTACGCTTTCAACAAAGCGCATTCTGCAGCCTATGGTCTGGTGTCATATTGGACCGCATATCTTAAAGCCCACTACCCAGCCGAATACATGGCGGCACTGCTAACGTCTGTTTCACACGATAAAGACAAACTGGCGTTATACCTCAATGAATGCCGCCATATGGATATCACTGTATTGCCTCCAGATATAAACGAATCGACTCAGAACTTCACACCGGTAGGCAACGATATCCGATTTGGCATGGGAGCGGTGCGTAATGTGGGCGCTCATGTAGTTTCGGGGATGGTCAAGGCCCGAGAAGAACAAGGTGCTTTCACAACTTTCCAGGACTTTTTCAAAAAAGTCCCGCAAGAAGTCTGCAATAAACGCACCATTGAATCTATTATCAAAGCCGGTGGCTTTGACTCTTTGGGCTATACGAGACGCTCCTTACTTGCCGTCCACGAAGAAGCCGTCGATGCTTCTGTGATACAAAAGCGGCAAGAAGCCAATAACCAGTTCGACTTCTTTTCGCTCCTTGATCAGGACGACGATAGTGGTCTAGATACCGGATTCGGGATCACAGTTCCAGATCTGCCGGAATGGGATAAGAAAACAAAACTATCATTTGAACGCGAAATGATCGGACTCTATGTTTCCGACCATCCATTGCAGGGGCTTACCCAAGTGTTGGAGCAGCATGCGGACCATAGTGTCACTCAGGTACTCGACGATGAAGGCCCATCGGATGGGGCATTTGTGACCATTTCAGGGCTAATTACCTCATTGGAACGTCGTGTAGCTAAGACTTCGGGCAACCCGTATGCCAGAGCCGAGGTCGAAGATCTCGGTGCGTCTATTGACGTTATGTTTTTTGGCCGCGTTTACGAACCAATCTCCAGTGTCATTGCAGAGGATCTGATTGTTTCAATTAAGGGCAGAGTCCAACGCCGCGACGATGGTTCCGTAGTAATTTCTGCCCAAGAAATGACCATTATCGATACCAGCGATATGGGTGCGGACGGGCCATTGCACCTGACTATCCCATCATTTAAAGCGACGGAGCCGTTGATTCGGCAGTTGGGCGATGTGCTACGGTCACACTCAGGTACAACTGACGTTAATATCAAACTTGTGGGAAACCTCAGTATGGAAATACTGCGTGTGGGCCCTCAGTATAAGGTCAATCCAAATCCGGCGCTATTTGGTGATCTAAAGGTACTGCTTGGGCCCTCCTGTCTTGAATAAGGTTCTGCTCGACGAGCTTTATCACTGACACAAAACGCCGGTGTTCACTATATGTAGTAGTGCTACGGGTTGAAGGGCAACAATATGTAGGGGTAGTATTTCACTTAGGCCTATATTGTAGAGAGGTTTTCTTCCCACTATGCACTGTCCGTTTTGTCGACATGAAGAATCCCGTGTCGTTGATTCCCGTTCGCTTGATGACGGTTCGGCAATTCGCCGACGCCGGGAATGCCGGTCGTGTGACAAACGGTTCACCACGTTAGAAACCACTTCGCTTAGCGTGATTAAACGTTCTGGTGTGGCTGAACCGTTCAACCGTGCCAAAGTGATTAATGGTGTTCGCAAAGCTTGCCAGGGACGACCGGTGGATAGCGATGATTTGGCTAAGCTTGCACAAGAAGTTGAAGAGACCATTCGCGCTACTGGTCACGCAGAGGTTGATGCACACGAAGTAGGTTTGGCCATCTTAGGCCCGCTGCGTCGCCTCGACCAGGTTGCATATTTACGCTTTGCTTCGGTCTATCAGGACTTTGATAATCTGGATGATTTTGACAAAGCAATCAATGAATTGCGTCAGCGTCCGACCGTTCAGGAACCTTTGCAAGCCAAATTATTTACTCGATAGAAACTTCCGGTGGTGGTCCTGGAGGGGGAAGCCAGGACCACCACCGGTATCTTGCTAGTCGGCCAGCGTTAGTATCTCAGCGCCGGTTTGAGTCACTACCAGCGTATGTTCAAACTGAGCGGTGCGTTGTTTATCCTTAGTGGTAACTGTCCAGCCGTCGTCCCACATATCCCAGCTGATACCACCTAAAGTCAACATAGGTTCAATGGTAAATACCATACCTGGCACCATCGTTTCGTTGTGACGCGGAGCTGTATCATAGTGGGGAACAACGAGCCCAGAATGGAATTCGCGACCCACTCCGTGCCCCACGAAATCCTCGACCACGCCATAGCCGAACCGTTTGGCATACGTTTCGATCACTCGGCCAATAATATTAATCTCACGGCCTGGTTTGACCGCTTTTATCGCTCGTTCTAACGCTTTTTCGGTTCGTTCGACTAGCAGACGAGATTCTTCGTCGACGTTACCCACCAGGAAAGTCTTATTGTGGTCCCCGTGGTGGCCATCCTTATATACCGTAATGTCGACATTGACAATGTCGCCGTCCTCTAAGACGGTGTCATCTGGGATGCCGTGGCAAATAACCTCGTTAATGGATGTAGTCATAGATTTCGGATACCCTCGGTACCCCAGGGTCGAAGGCCAGGCATCCTGCGCGATGATGTACTCGTGACCGATCTGGTCCAATTGCGCTGTGGTTACCCCGGGACGAACGTATTGTTCAACTAGGTTCATCGTCTGTGCAGCAAGCCGACCGGCAGCGCGAATCTTACGAATTCCCTCGGCGTCATACACATCACCGTATAACCCTTCAACGGGGTCCTTCTTTCCTACATAATCTGGCCGGGCGATGTGTGCCGGTACTGGGAGCTGGGGTGCAATATAGCCCGGCGTTAGGCGGCCTTTTGGTGCTGTTGAATCAGCCTGAGTGTGTAATGGTGCAGCTACTGGATGATTATGAGAAGCGGCAGAGCCCGGCTCAACCGGCTCGCGGGTAGTAAGGTTCGGTGGTGTAAAAGTCATAGTTAGAGTCTATCTCTCGTTGGTCGCGGTCTGGTATGAAAGAACTATGACCGAAGAAAAACGTTACTGGTACAACGTCAAAACTGGCGAAGTTGAGGATGGGCCACAGTCGATGTGGAAAGACCGCATCGGCCCGTTTGCCACTCGTGAGGAAGCAGCGAATGCGCTATCCATCTATGAGCAGCGCAACCGAGCCTGGGATGAAGCGGATGAAGAAGACGAGGATTGGGGAATACTCTAAAAGCTGTGTTCATCATCAGGGAACGCCATCTGAAGAACATCATCGCGATATGCGTGGGCCGCATCCGATAAGACTTGGCGCATATCAGCGTATTGCTTTACAAATGATGGCACCCGTTGTTGGTTGAGCCCGAAAGCATCCTGCCAAACCAGTACCTGACCGGTCGTATCAGCGCCTGCCCCGATCCCAACAGTGGGAATGGTTAGAGCTGCGTCGACTGCTGCAGCGACATCGGCCGGTACAAGCTCCATTAATAACATCGTAGCCCCGGCTTCTTGTAAGGCGAGAGCTTCAGTGACCATCTGTTGGGCAGCATCGTCTTGGCGGCCTTGGACCCGGAAGCCACCTAAAACGTGCTCCGATTGGGGTGTAAAACCGGTGTGAGCTACCACTGCAACCCCGGCGGCGGTAAGTGCCTGAATATGCGGGACATATTCAATGCCGCCTTCCATCTTGACCGCAGAAATACCGGTTTCTTTGACGAGACGAACGCCTGAATGAACAGCTTGTTCCACGGATTCCTCATATGAACCAAACGGTAGATCTGCAAGCACAAACGCCCGCTGGGTGCCGGCAACAACAGCCTTGGAAAATGTAATCATATCTTCCATAGTGACGCCCAGCGTAGAATTTTGGCCTTGCACAACGTTACCTAAGGAATCGCCAATCAACAGTGTCTCAATGCCGGCGTCATCAAAGATATTGGCCGTCATCGCATCGTAACAAGTAAGCATCGCGAACTTGCCACCTGCATCCTTAATCTGCTGAAAGTGTACGGTTCGATAGCGGGCAGGAGTCTTTTTCAAAACAGAATACGGGTTATCAACCATGGCAATAGTCTAACGTCAGATTGCTATCCTGGTAGGAAGACCTAGGAATCCGTCAATAATGGAAGAGACCTCGAAGCATGGATCGCCAGCAAGAATATGTCTTACGCACTCTGGAGGACCGGGATGTTCGGTTCATTCGGCTGTGGTTCACCGACGTGGTGGGGGCCCTAAAATCGGTAGCACTAGCTCCAGCCGAAGTAGAATACGCTTTTTCTGAGGGGCTAGGTTTCGACGGTTCCTCGATTGATGGGTTTACCCGCATTTTTGAGTCCGATATGTTACTGCAACCTGACCCGACGTCGTTTCAGATTTTGCCTTGGCGTGGTGATGAAGATCAAACGTCGCGCATGTTCTGTGATGTAAAAATGCCCGATGGGGAACCGTCTATGGCGGATCCGCGGCATGTACTACGCCGCACCCTAGACCATGCCGCCGATATGGGCTTTAGTTGTTATCTGCATCCGGAAGTTGAATTCTATCTATTTAAAGGTGGACAACGAGACGAGCAGGGTGCACCGGTTCCGGTCGACCAAGCCGGCTATTTCGACCATGTTCCCGGTGGAGTGGCCCAAGACTTTCGCCGTGAAGCCGTCTCAATGCTTGAGGCCGTTGGGATTTCGGTAGAATTTTCCCACCACGAGGCCGGCTCTGGGCAAAATGAAATCGATCTGCGTGCTACCGATGCCATGTCTACAGCCGATAACATCATGACGGCCCGTACTGTGATCAAAGAGGTCGCCACGCTGCAAAACTTGCATGCTACCTTTATGCCCAAACCACTGGGAGCCCAACCCGGTTCAGCGTTGCATACACATTTTTCGTTATTTGAATCCGATGCGAATGCATTTTATGAAGCAGGAGCACAATATCAGCTATCGACCACGGCCCGTCGATTTATCGCCGGTATGTTAGAACACTCCCCAGAAATCACCGCCGTCACGCACCAATTTGTTAACTCCTATAAACGGTTATGGGGCGGTCGTGAAGCACCATCGTATGTGTCCTGGGGCCACAACAACCGTTCTGCACTGGTACGGATACCATTACACAAGCCGAATAAGGCCGGTTCGGCACGAATCGAATATCGGGGTATTGACGCGGCGGCTAACCCATACCTGGCTTATGCGCTGCTAATTTCCGCCGGGCTAAAAGGCATTGAAGAAGAATATGAATTGCCCGAGCCCGCAGACGACGATATCGGTGAGCTCACCGCACGTGAACGTAGTCTTATGGGCCACAGCCCACTTCCTACGACATTGCATGATGCCCTGGGGATTTTAGAGGAATCGGAATTCATTGCCGATGTGCTAGGTGAAACCGTATTTCAGTCATTGTTGCGTACCAAACGCAACGAATGGAGCGAATATCGGGTCAACGTGTCACCGTTTGAAGTTCGTCGCTACATTGATGCCATATGAGCGACCCAGTTAGCCAGCTGCGGCTGTTGTCTACTGGACTGCGCGATACTGCTCGTGCCGAGTACTTGCTGCAATCGGCTG